>NZ_PDDM01000023.1 GCF_002914585.1 Pseudanabaena sp. BC1403 | reverse complement strand
TTTTTGATGAATATCTTCCTAAATGGAATTATAGAGCCATTCCTCAAAATAACTGAAATGCATAAGTTATTTATTTTTCATTCCTAAATTAGCAATTTGCCCAAAATCAGAAGTGTTGCGGGTTAATACGATCGCATTGTTAACTATCGCGATCGCTGCAATTTTTAAGTCCATTGTGCCGAGTCGAGAATATAACTTTCTGATGCGTTGGAATTCATTCGCGGCATCTATATCAAAATCAATAATGGGGATAGCGCAGTAATTGTTGATTTGTCTTTTGAGTTGTTTATAAATTTCAACTTGCGCTTCAAGGTTGCGTGCTTTGGAAATGTGGCTTAACCATCCTCTTGTCTGTTCTTCGTAGCTGATGATGGTTGCTGAGACTTGATTAGGATTGACTTTTGCTAATCGAGTAAGAAGACGCTGAGCATTAATCCCACCACGATCTAATATGCTGAGATGGTCTGTATCGAGTATGTACATCTATTTTTTGCGGGACTTTGTTGATGTCTTACGCAATGACTCACGGTATTTTTTGCCTAGTTGCATAGCTTTGTCATAGTCTGGGCTATCAGCAAATGTTCCTGTGATTTGCTCCCACCAAGGTTTTACTATGGCAGTTGGACTTTCCACTTTGTTCTTGATCAGCCTGATTTCAGCTTCTAGGATAGAGACTCTTTCTTCTAGGGTTATTGACATTAGGGTTAGAACTCACTCATGTTGTAGAAATGATTATAACAATTGAGTCGCTTTGTTAATACAGACTGATTGCCCCCTCAACAAGAAAAAACATCGCGGTCGCCCCAACAAAAAATCAAACAGCAATCGCCCTATCAACACCCAAAATCACGATCATCTCTCTACAAAAATTCAACAGCGATCGCCTCTCTCAAAACCCCAAACATCGCGATCGCCTCTCCACAAAAATCAAACAGCGATGATTTCTAACTATGTTAATAGTCTAGATTTTCTACATTAAATTGCTTATTAAACTATCTAATCTCAAAATTTCTTGAGTAATTTGCTGTATCTTACTCAATTCGTTAGCAGGATCAGGTATTTGGGTTGCTCTGTAAGATGTTGCGGATGAGTGAGCAACGAGCCCTCGTTGTTGACCAAAAGTATTCATAGTAGCAAGCATTGCAGGATCTAAGTCATTGCTGTCTATACCTATTGGCAACAATAATGCTAGAAGATTAGCTTCTTTAAGTCCGTGATTTTGATGAATAACTCCTCTAAACGCATTAACTGCTATTTCTATCTTTTTATCAATTTTTATTCTGTCATCAGGAATAGTCCTAGATCCTTGTACAGGAGTAAGCGTATCAGGTGGTAATTCCATCTTTTGACCAGAAAATGTAACAAGACAAATTAATGTGCGACTTGCAACACGTTGGGAATCCCATTGCCTCTTTGCGTGAAGAGCTGTTTCCCAAACTCTATCTTCAAAATAAGCTTCTATTTCAGCGTGAGCAAGTACTATATACGCAATAGTTAATGCTATTTTTCTGTCAGAATATAAACCAGTAGGACTGATTCTTGGAAGAAATTGTTTCTTGAGCCTAAGTAATTCTCTTTCTAAAACACGAAATCTTATAGATTTTGGCATATAAAGCAATTAGTTAATGCAGCCCATTAAAAAATATACGATTTTCTAACAGTTCAGGTACATTAAAATCTATACCCAACACTTCTCTAAGGGCTTTACCCCAAACTGAAAGACGAGTGTAAGTCTCTCCTATATTTTTTGTGTTACCCTCAACGGATTCTCTAAATCCATTGCTAGTAGAAGAACATATTTCCTTAAATGCATTGTCTATTGCCTTTTTTTTTGTTATTGCTCCCTTTCTAATAATAGGATCAGAAAAGTAGAAAACCATAGTATCTAAAATTGCTCTATTAAATTGACTACGATATGTTCGTGAGTTACTTAGCCACATACGAGAGAAATTTTTTTCTCCGAATATATCGATAGTTGATTCTACAGCGCATTCAAACTGATTTGCAGCCTCCCTAATATCATCTGCTTTATTCTCCCATTCTTTATTAAGCCTTTTACAAGTCATATCTAAAAAAGCTTTTAATGTGCCACGATACTCAGGCAAGAAATAATGAAATCCCATATATCTCATAAGTAATTCATTGTCTCTCATTCTAAAATCAGGCTCTTTTGACTTAAAAATCCGCCTCAATGATTGGCTATTTACAGACTGATCATCTAAGAAATTAACAAAGTCACCTGGATGAAGTGCTTGCCTGAGTTCTTGAGGCGATAATGGAGTACTTTCAACGTTTAGGCGTAAAAAGATTTTATAAAGGAAAGATTCGGTATGCCAATTTCTGATCAAAGTAGTGCGAATAGTTTGATTATCAAGAGGCGCAATTATAGAAGCATAATCCGAGTTGTTTTCTAAATCTTTATATGAAAGACCATTTAGATCTTGCCTAAATTCTAGTCCTCTCAAAGAGAAATTATTATTTTTTGTTTCGCTCCTGCCATAGAACTGAAGAATCGTAAGTAGGCGTTGTTTACCATCAAGAACAACAAATTTGCCTCGTTCTTTTTGGTTAGATGCTAACACTATATGTGGTATAGGAAATCCAAGAATAATTGATTCTATAAATCTACTTTTTCTTACAATATTCCATGCATCACGTCTTTGAAATCTTGGATTCAGTTGAATATTTTCTCGGACAAGTTGATCTAGTAAAGTTGCTGTTGTCCAATCAGTTCCAGTCACAAGAATTTCTGCAATCTCTTCTAATAGTTCTAGAGAATTATTAGAACTATTATCTGAGTCTTCATTTTCTTCAAAAAACTTTAGCTCCTCTTCTTCTTTTTCAAAAAGTTTTAGAGTGGACATAACAGCTTTTCCCATACGAAAACTTATTTTTTACTGTAGGTTTATCTAACAAATAATATAGCTTAGAAATACAAGATATTTCCTACACTTTCTCAACAGGCTCAGGCTTCCAAGTTTCGCTGTACTTGTCTTTGAGCGCAGACCATGCTTCAACTTGACCTTCGGCATATTCACCTGGTTTACCCCATTGCAGGAAAGCGCTCATTTGAGCCTTGTCATCGGCATCAAGGAAGCGGATAGCGTAGGTAGTGAAATTGCCGCGTTTGGCTTCGCCTGTTTCAAAGCGGACATCGGTGATTTTGTCTATGTTTAGGTGAAACTCGATATGCTCAGAATGCATATTCGCATACTTGCCCTTGGGGAGTTCCGCGTAAAAAAGCTTCTCGATATTTACCCTTGCTTCCAGCACACCCGCATCACTGGTGACGATCAAGCGGACTAAGCCGAGAGTGTGACATTCTTCTAAAAAATCTTTTAAAGTAGCAGCCATAGGAGTTTGTTTAATATTAATTAATAAGTTTGTGATGATGTTGTGAAATTTTTTTGCGATCGCAATATACCTATTAAAGCCGAAAAGGGTTAGTGTGTGTAGCTTTTGGGAGATAAAAGCAGCGATCGCTACTTTATATCAAGAAATTCCAAAGACTTCAAAAATGCTCTAAAGTTGACTACAAGCTCATTTACTCGCAATCTCTTAAGCATTTACGGTTAGCATTTATCTATGAAAATCGCCAATAACATAACCGAATTAGTCGGACGTACCCCACTGGTCGAATTGCAGCGCATCCCCAAGGCTGAAGGCTGCGTGGCGCGAATTATTGTCAAACTAGAGGGCATGAATCCCGCCGCCTCTGTCAAGGATCGGATTGGCGTGAACATGATCCAAGAAGCCGAAGAACAGGGCTTAATTTCGCCAAATAAGACAATTTTGGTCGAGCCTACTTCGGGTAATACAGGGATCGCGCTGGCGATGGTTGCTGCGGCAAAGGGTTATAAATTAATCTTGACCATGCCTGAAACGATGAGTATGGAAAGGCGATCGATGTTACGCGCCTATGGAGCCACCCTCGAATTAACCCCTGGGACTGAAGGCATGGGCGGTGCAATCCGTCGCGCTAAGGAAATCAGCGAAAGCACTCCCGATGCCTATATGTTGCAACAGTTCCGTAATCCATCTAATCCTGCGATCCATCGCAAGACTACTGCTGAAGAAATTTGGGAAGATACTGAAGGACAAGTTGACTTTCTGATTTCGGGCGTTGGCACTGGCGGTACGATTACAGGGATTGCTGAGGTGATTAAATCACGCAAGCCATCGTTTAAAGCGATCGCAGTCGAGCCAGCAAATAGCCAAGTCTTAGCAGGCAGTCGCCCAGGACCCCACAAAATCCAAGGCATCGGTGCGGGATTTATCCCTGAAGTTTTAAAAACTGAACTGATTGACGAGATTATTCCTGTGACTGACGATCAAGCGATCGCCTATGGACGCAGGTTAGCGCGTGAAGAAGGGCTTCTATCAGGAATCTCTAGTGGAGCAGCCCTTTATGCAGCAGTACAAATTGCCAAGCGTCCTGAGAATGCTGGCAAAATGGTGGTGATGATTCAGCCTAGTTTTGGCGAACGTTATTTGAGTACGCCTCTATTCCAAGATCCTGAATTGATGGCGCTGAGTTAACACTTCTGACTTGTACTCCCATTGCAAAGGCTTCTTAGAAGCCTGTACGGCTTTCTGAGCAGGCCGTACAGGCTTCTTAAGTGTGTATTAAATTGACTTGAAAGAAACTATAAATTTGCTGCCTTTTCCTAATTCGCTAGTTACCTGAATATTCCCGCGATGCCTATTGGCGATCGCCTTGGCAATGGCTAGTCCCAACCCAGAACCGCCTGTAGCACGTGAGCGATCGCTATTTACTCGATAAAAGCGATCAAAAATATGTGGCAAATCTTGCTCAGCGATGCCGATACCTGTATCGCGGATTTGGGCGATCGCATCGCGATCTTGGAGAGTCAGGGAAATAGAAACAGTTCCATTTAGATTGGAATATTGTATAGCGTTGGCGATGAGATTAGAGAATAGCCGATATAGCTGAGACTCATTGCCCATCACAAATATGCGTGTTTCAGTTTTGAGATCGAGATTTAGGATAATGTCTGAAGCTAGAGCTAGGGGTGCTAATTCTTCGACAAGATCGCTGAGGATATCGTTCAGACAACAGTGTGATAAATTGGGTGAATTCGTCTCGATATCTAATCGAGACAATAGCAATAAATCTCCAACTAGTTGAGACAGGCGACTATTTTGGCGCTCAATCACATTTAAGACATTGCGAGAATCAGTTTCTGGAAGTACATCCATCGCTAAGGATGATTCAACCGTAGCTTGGATGGCGGCGAGGGGTGTGCGTAACTCATGGGCAACATCAGTGGTGAATTGTTGGATCTGTTGATAAGAGGTATAAACGGGTTGCATAGCGATTTTGGCTAAATACCAACTGGCGATCGCGATCGCCACAAATCCAATGGGTAGTCCCAATAATAGCGCTAGTCTTGACTCGCTTAAATGGCGATCATAATCTGCCATCGATCGCCCGATTTGCATATAGCCCCAAGGTAATCCTGCTGAGTTTTTGAGCAATAGTGAGAATTGATAATAGTTCCTGCCTTGCGGATCTCGGAGTATTTGCCAAATGACTCCCCTATTTACTTCTGCTTCTGGCAGGTTACCAACCGTGGCGATGGTCTGGTAGTTGCGATCGCGAAAATGGATGTAATAATCATTGGTCTGGGTGACACCAAGAATATGTCGCTCGCTCTGATTTTGTGGAGAATTATCGCATGGTTCACTTACTAAACAGAGATTGGGAAGTACATTCTGAACATAAGGATTCATCTGATCAGGCTGTTGCAGCATTGGCTCAAGCGCATCATGCAGAGTTCCTGCCACTGCTTCGATCTCGTCTTGTAATCCTTGCCAATGGGCATGAACCATCATCTGATAGGCTCCTGCTCCTGCGAGACAAAGAATGATGCCCATCACACCTGAATACCAGATAGCAAGCCGCCAACGGGCGCGAAAGAATAAATTATTTTGGTTCATTTGCTTCATTTAGGCGATACCCCAATCCATAGATAGTTTCAATGGAAAGCAAACAATTACTATCCGCAAGTTTGCGCCTTAGTAAACGCATTTGGGCAGCGACCACATTGCTTTCTGGCTCCGATTGGATTTCCCATAGTTGATAGAGGATTTGATCGCGAGAAATAATTTGATTGGGACGCTGCATGAAATATTCCAAAAGCTGAAACTCTTTAGCAGTGAGGAAAACTTGCGTGGATTTGCCATTAATATCTTCAGAAGAAACCGTGGCAGTATTGTAATCAAGGGTAAGATTTCCGACTTTTAATTGTATCGCTTGCAATTGGGGCGATCGCCTTTGCAATGCACGCAATCGCGCCAGTAACTCGACCATCCCGAAAGGTTTCACCAGATAGTCATCGGCTCCTGCATCTAGCCCAATGACTCGATCTTCGATGCTATCTTTGGCGGTGAGCATTAAAATTGGTAAGGTACTTTTTTGCGATCGCAATTTCTTACATAATTCTAAACCTGACAAACGCGGCAACATCCAATCAAAAATCCCGACTGTATATTGCGTCCATTGACTCTCCAGATAGTTCCAAGCCTCAGAGCCATCCTTTGCCCAATCCACAACATACTTTTCTTGCCGCAAACGATTTGCGATCGCTGCGCCAAGGTCAGGTTCATCTTCCACTAATAGAATTCGCATAGGTTACTTCTAGTATTTGTAATCCCGTAATGTGCAGCGCTTTGCGCCTCCCATTACAAAAACCTTATCGCTTAAAAGCAAATCTACCATTGATCTTCTCACCTTTAATTTCGCTGAGGATTACGACCTTGTATTCCCCTGCAATTGTTTCAGACAACAATGCTCCATAATGTTTTCCATCCGCCTTATATGGCATATCCAGAGATTTTTTTGTGCCATTGGGGAGTTGTACCTGTGCGCTTACTTTTGCATCAGGAATTGGTGAATGGTCACTGCCATTTTGCAAAAATAGATCGATATGCACACCCCCATCTTCGTTGATCGCGACCAATTCTAAATGGTATGCACCAACTTCAACAACTTGTCCGCCTTGATTAGGTTTCCCATGATTCTCACTGGTTTTATCACTGGGCTTCTCACTGACTTTGTCAATATTTTTTGTTGCAGTGGCTTTGGTTGGTTCGATGGTATTAGCTGGAGTTGGGATAGGATTGGACGGCGATGATTTTGTCTCTGGGGTAGGACTAGAACATGCGGCGATCGCAATGATGCCGATCAGTACTGGCGAGATTGTGAGAGATTTCAAAGATTTTAGCGATCGCATAGTAATAAGCTCCATTTAGTTATTAATTAGTAAGTGTTGCGCGGCTTAGCCGCGCAACACTAATTATGTATTGAGAGATGGTTTTGATTTGGGTACGAGGTATTTCCAGAACCGAGAGTAGATCGCTGGAAGTACGAGCAAGGTGAGCGCAGTGGAAGTAAATAAACCGCCCAAAACCACGATGGATAGGGGTTGTAGTAATTCCTTACCCGCACCACCTGCCACAACTAGGGGCGCTAATCCTAGGGCGGAAGTGAACGCAGTCATCAGGATGGCGTTGAGTCGTTCCATTGAGCCTTGGATCAATAGATCTCTTAAGGGCATTCCTGACGCAAATTTGGTGTTGTAGTTATCTACTAGCAATAGCCCGTTGCGGGTTGCAACCCCGAAGAGAGTCACAAAACCGACCAAGGATGCGATCGACAAAACGCCGCCCGTCAGTGCCACAGCAATCACACCGCCCACCATTGCTAGGGGCAGATTAATCATAATCATCACAGTGGACGCAACTGATTTGACTGAGAGATACATGATCACCGTAATCACCACGAAGGCGATCGCGCTGAACAGCACAATATTTTGTGAAGCCCTTCCTTCAGCTTCAAATTGTCCCGCATATTGGATGTAGTAACCCGCAGGAATCTGCACCTGTTGTTTCACTTTTGCCTGAATGTCATTCACGACCGATCTCAAATCTCGCCCCTGTGCATTTGCCGCCACGACGATTAATCGCGATACATTTTCACGATTAATCGTATTTGCACCCTTACCATCGATAACTTTGGCAACTTGCGCCAATGGAATTTTATTTCCAGTGGGAGTATCCACCATCAGATTGCCGATCTGATCTAAGCTTTGGCGAGCTTCGGGCTTCAGCCATACTACAAGATCGAAAGTTTGCTGTTGTTCTAGAACTTGGGAAACTACTTTTCCATTTAAAGCTGTTTCAACTGTTTCTGAAAGCTTGCCAATGGTCAAACCATATCTTGCCGCTGCAATGCGATCAAATTTAATTTGAATTTGTTCTACAGGAATCTGCGGTTCTAGTTGCAAATCGACTACACCTTCAACCGATCGCATGACATCATTTATTTGCTGTCCTAAAGTGCGAAGTTGCTCTAGTTCCGCACCAAAAATCTTGACCGCGATCGCACTTCTGACCCCAGACAACACTTCATCCATGCGGTGCGAAATAAATCCGCCGACATTTGGAGCCGCTCCGATCACCTTCCCAAACTCTTGGCGCAATAAATCAATGCTTGCTTTGCGATCCTTCATGCCCATCTCACTCAACTCCACATCGACATGCGCCAAGTTTACCCCAGCGGCATCAGCATCACCTTCCGCCCGACCAGAACGCACTTGAATGTTTTGGAATTTAGGATTGTCTTTCAGCTTATGTTCTAGTACTGAGGCGGCGCTGTTGGTTGCTTCTAGGGAAGAACCTGGGTAGAGCAGTAATGTATTAACCAGCGATTGCTCCTGAAATTCGGGCAGAAAGATGCGACCAAAGGATGGAACCACGATCGCTGATACGACTAAACTCGCTGCTGCTATGCCGATGATAATTTGCGATCGCAGCATCGCAAATTTGATTAGTGGCAGATAAAGTTTTTTGAAAAACCTCGCTACCCAAGGTTCTCGCTCAGGCAGATGTCCATAAGGTAGCAAAATCGCACAGAGGGCAGGAGTGACTGTGAGCGCCACAAAGCTAGATGCCAATACTGCGGCTAAGTAACCCAAACCCATCGGAATAAAAATGCTTCCTTCCACACCAGTGAGCGCAAAGATGGGGGAGAAGACAACGATTGTAATAATCGTGGCTCCAAATACTGAATCGCGCACTTCCTGACATCCATCAAAAACCACCTCTAAAACTGGTCTAGGATGATCAGAATGCTTGTTTTCCCGCAGACATCGGTACACATTTTCAGCATCAACGATCGCATCATCCACCGCCGAACCGATCGCCACCGCCAAACCGCCTAGTGTCATCGTATTCAATCCCTGTCCTAGCCAGTTAAGTGCCATCACCCCAATCAATAAAGACAAAGGCAAAGCTGCCAAACATACCAATAAGTTCCGCCAGTTCATCAAGAATGGGATCAAAATTAGGGCAACGATAATACTTCCTTCGATTAAGGCTTCCTGCACATTCTCAATCGACGCATCGATATAAGCTTCTTGACGGAAAGTGGTGTTAATTTTAATGCCCTCAGGTAATCCTGCCTTCACCTCATTCATGGCAGCTTCTACGGCATGGGTGACGGTGGGCGTATCCGCTTGCGGCTGTTTATTGATAATCGCCACGACCGCTTTTTCGGTATTCACACTAGCATCACCCCGCTTCACGGCTGCACCAATCTTTACATCAGCGACATCGCTAATCCTGACTGGCACACCATTACGAGCCGTAATTACCGATTGTTTGAGAGCCTCAATATCCTCAATGCGCCCAATCCCTCGAATCAATTTTTCGCGATCGGACGTAATCAAATAACCACCCGCAGCATTCACATTTGCCGCTGCCACTGCATCCGACACCTCTTGCAGCGATACATTAAAAGCCTGTAATTTTTCAGGTGCAACGAGAACTTGATATTGCCGCACATCGCCGCCAAAGACAATCACTTGGGCAACCCCTGACACTGCTAGCAATCGATTTGTAACTTGCCAATCAACAAACCGCCGCACTTCCATCAAGTCATTGTTTTTAGAAGTAAAGGCATAGGTGACAATCGTTCCAATCGGCGAACTGATGGGAGCAATTTGGGGAGTTTCCACAGATGCGGGTAATTTGCTCCGAGCCGCCTGTAAGCGTTCCGTTACCAATTGTCGAGCTTGGTAAATATCGGTTCCCCAGTTAAAAATCACGCGCACTACTGAGATACTAGCAGCACTAGATGAACGCACCGCAGTTACTCCCGCAGTGCCATTAATGGCGCTCTCAATAGGCAATGTTACCAGCGATTCCACTTCTTCAGGGGCTAATCCTGCGGCTTCTGTTTGAATCTCAACTTGTGGTGGTGCAAAGGGAGGAAATACGTCCAATGGCATTTGGACAATGGTACGAAATATCCAAATGCTAAGAATCATCGCCCCAAAAACAACCAACCAACGTCGAGCGATCGCCCATTTAATGATGGAACTTAGCATGAAGTCAAGTATCGAGAGTAAGTGGCTGTAGCGTCTCACTCTCTCATACAACTATGAAATCAGGATGAAATCACGATCCCCGAAACTCTACGATCCGAATCGCTTCAAAAAATATTTTTACGATATAGACTATATATCTAATTAATGTATAATCAGTTATAGATTGTATGTATATTAGGTTATGGCACGCAAAAAGTCTGATGATCCCCTAGACCTTACGCCCACTGAAGAAATGGTGTTATATGCGGTGCGCGATCGCGAGCGTTATGGTTTAGAAATTATTGATGCGATCACTAAGGCTAGTGATGGCAAGCGCAAGATTGGTTTTAGTTCGCTATATCCAACGCTAAAAAAACTTGAGGAAAAGGGTTTTGTGACTTCGCGTTGGGGTGATGAAACTCCAGAGGAGTTAACTGGCGCAAGACGGCGTTATTATGTAATTGCGGGTGAGGGTAGTCGCGCTCTTAATGCTAAGGAAGTGTTTTTAAGTGGGTTGAGAACTGTCATGGCAATGGGATGGGTATTGCAATGAATATCTTAAAAGACATATTCAAATTGATAATAGCTACATTAATGTTCATGCGTAGTTTCTTATTGATTCAATGGAGTAAGGTATCCACAATATCCTCAAAGAAAGTTGTTTTAATTATTATTGCTTCTATTCTCTTGCCTATAGTATCTATGGCAATAACTCCATACATCTTACTTGAAGAGAAGCAAACATCACAAATTAAATACAAAACATGGGATGTTAGTCTAATGAAGACATTCGCTCAAGAAGTATTTGATGTCTATCCTGAAGAGTGGGATGAATGGCAGCACTGGATTAGTGACATGATGGAATCACGGACTAGAATGCAAGCAGCAGGAATAAATCATTGGCTCGTTTCGCTGATTACCTTCTATCGCCTCACTCGTTTTGCCTTTCATATTGGCATCGACAAGGTTTTTATTCTCGCCACCCGCAGAGCCACGAGGTAAGGAAAAAAATTTTGTAATGTAGATACCGTAGGGGTTTAGCATTTGCAGCAATACTTCTAAACTCTCCACCAAAATCTCCATTTGCAAATGCTAAACCCTCTCCGCTTTCACCGATAAATTATCCCTGCGGTTTGGAGATATCGGTAGATGTTTAAGGTCTTGGGTGATTTAGGGGTTATCGGTAGATGTTTCAGGTCTTGGGCAGAGCATTTCCGATTGGAGGGATCTGACGATTTTATAGATTGTGGCGGGAATGCTCTGCCCCTACAATGGTTTTTCTGTAACGCTTTCCCCAATTAACAAAACCTCCAAAGGCGTATCCTTCCCCTGCCAATACTCCACAGCCGATCGCAAAATATCATTTGCAATCTTCCATTCTTCAGGCTCCGCTTTTGAAAACACTTCTGGATAGTCGTATATCAAAATATATCGCGCCGCAGGACACCAATCCAAATCTGTAATGCACTCCTCCAAAGCATCCCAGTTATAGCCAAAATAATCTGGAAACCGCATCACCTCAGCAACTTTCTGCAAAAAAGACTGCTTATCTCGAATTTCTCGACCATCAAGATAAAAAATTTCAGTTTTTAACTTCTGTAAACTATCAGCACCATTAGCGATCGCAACAGAATCACGATCAGCTAAAGGCTTAACAGGAAGTAACTGGGTTATGTGCTTAGTCATACTCTTCGATGATTTTCTGAAAAGTCAGATAGTGATCATCAGTGTAGTAGATTTTTGTATTTTACAGGTATTGACAGTATATCTATTTATTGGATATACTATTGTTCATAGGTAATAGCTATTTGCTCACAAAAAAGCTGTGCCGAAGCAACAACGCCTAAAAATATTAATGATGGATTGATTATGTCAAACAAATCGATTTCTGGTAAAAGCGCTGAGACTTCTAACCCTCCCAATGATGATGACAAAATTAACATTGCGATCCCTCGTCGCCTATTGAGGAGTCTTACCTATATAGGAACCCATATCGCTGTCCCTATTTTGGTTTATACCTTCAGTCCATATTTACCATCTGCTCAAACCAAACCACCAATTTGTTCAACACCTCAAACTGTCCAAATTCCACGCAAACCATAGCGATAGAAAAGGATATATCCTTATCTATCAATGCGATCGCCTATTTTAGATAGCTCATCAGATGGTTCTCGCAAAATCACCATTTTTGTACCCGATCGCCTGCCTAACCAAAAAGCCAAAGCCACGATCGCACCACCACCGATCGCCCCTAAAGCGATCGCAATTACCAGCCAACCTTGACTAACATTAGAGACAGTTTTCTCAGCGCTGTGATTATCATCATTGGGATTACCTTTATTCTCTTGAGTATCACCTCGCAAAGACTGAGCATAAATCTGATTTGCTCTTTGCGTAACTACTAGATCCCCTTCAAACAAGCCATCTTGGACTTCCACTAAATCACCAGAAGTTCTCCCAAGCTTAACTTCGACAGGCTGATATTTAGTTCCATTCTGCACAAACACTAATTGCTTGCCGTTACTTTCCACTACAGATGCAATGGGAACTGCGATTACTGGTTGCGAAGCGCGATCGCTAATAATATCTAAATCTGCAAACATCCCTACCTTTAACTTGCCCTGAGCATTATTGATTTCCGCCTTCACAGGCACAACGCGAGTCGTACTATCAATAGTTGCCCCGATCGCTGTAACCTTACCTGTAAAACTGGTATTATCTCCCGCCACTTTCACCTGTACAGCTTGACCAATTCGCACCTGACTCAAATCTTTCTCATAGATATTTGCCGAAGCCATTACTTGGCGATCATTCACAATTGTCATAATCGGCTTGCCTGACTCCTCCACAGACTCGCCCAAGGTTGCCTCGCGATCGCTAACTACACCAGCAATCGGGCTAACCACCGTCACCGTTCCATCAGGATTAGCGATCGCCCCTAACTGATTGCGCCTTGCTTCGTAAGCCGCACCACTCAAAGAAATTCGCGATCGCGCTACCTGCACATCCGCTGCCGCCCGACTCATTTGCGCCTCTGCTTCTAGCAAAGGTAAACGGCTGGAAGCTTTAGCTAAAGCTGACTTTGCAGCAACATATTTAGATTCCGATTCCTGAACCTGTCGCTTGGTGATTGCGCCTTGCGTAAATAATTCACGATCGCGATCGTAACGTTCTTTATCTAAATTCAGTTCCGTTTGAGCTTGTTGAATATCGGCTTCGACTAGAGATTTTTGCCGAGCAAGATTTTGTTCGGCTAGTTGCAGATTTGCGATCGCCGACATAGCATTCCCATCTGCTTCTGATTGCTTCGCGATCGCGTCTACCTGTAATCCTGCCAGCTCAGGACTAGACAGGATTGCCACAGGTTGACCAGCCTCGACCTTTTGATTAGGTTCCACTAATAAAGCTAAAATCGTTCCCTTAATCGGAGTCGTTACCTTTGCTTTTTGACTGGGCAATGTCTCAATTTGTCCAGTTGTCTTAATTGCTAACTTGAGAATCTGACGTTTGACTGGTTCTGTTTTAATACCCAAACGTTTAGCCACTTCCTGATCTACAGAAATCCCTGAGGTTTGAGTCGTACTACTGCCTTTAAATTCGTTTCCATGTCCTGCATGAGCAAGAACTAGAGCGGGATTTGTAATTAAAGAGATGCATAGTGGCAGACTCATTACTCCTGAAATAGACTGTCTCAGCATGGGGAATGGTTCTAATAGATTTTGCAGATTCAGTCAGTATTTCAGAGGATTATGAAATGAGTATGAAATATTGCATATCATATACTGCCTGCCCAGCAAAGAAATAGATATATAAAACCAAGAAATAGCGGTGCGGGGCTTCGCCCTGCACCGCTATTTCTTGATATGATCAAAGGATCGCCTATGGCTGTAGATTAGCGCGAGAAGAAGTACTTCTATGTAGGGGCAATTCATGAATTGCCCCTACATCTTTTACGATTTCGCAATCACATTTTTATAAGTTCCATTTAGAACTGATAAAGCTGCTACATATTGCGGATCTTCATTTGTGCCAAGCTGCTTACGAGTAATTGGCTCTGTCAGTGCAACTTCCACATTCGGAATAATGCCGCGCTTATGGATATTGTGATGCAATGGAGTCTCGTATTTAGCGATCGTCACTGCCAAACCTGCGCCATCTTCCAATTCATATAGAGATTGAATTAAACCCTTGCCATAGGTCTTTGTGCCAACAAGTTGAGCGCGATCGTTCTCTTGCAAAGCACCTGCCAGAATCTCACTAGCACTAGCGCTGCCACCATCAGTAAGCACAGCTAAGGGATCAGTCGTAATCGCATCGCCTTTTGCTTCAAAACTCTCCTGTACTCCATGCCGATCAACGGTATAAACCACAGTTCCTTCAGGAATCCACATCCGCGCAATCTGTAAACCAGCATCAAATAGCCCACCAGGATTACCACGCAAATCGAGAACATAACGATCCGCACCTTCAACTTCAAACTTCTTCAGCGTCTTTTCCATATCCGCAGAGGCATTACCATTGAACTGATTTAAACGAATATACCCGACTTTATGATTTGCTTCTTGGTTGAGCTTGGCAATGATTGGCGTAACCGCAATGCGATCGCGTTTAATTACCACATCCAGCTTTTCTAAGCCCTTACCCTCAGTCAGAGGACGTTCTAGACTCAGCTTCACCTCAGAGCCAATTTTGCCGCGCATTCTGGTCGCACATTCATCAAGACTCAAGCCCTTAGTCGGAATGTTGTCGATCGCAACAATACGATCGCGCGATCGCACACCCGCCACATCCGCAGGCGAACCTTCGATCGGCGAAATCACGGTCACATTATTATCAGGCTCATCTACGGCGATTTGTAACCCCACACCAGTTAATTCGCCTGATGTGCTAGTTTTCATACTTTTAAACTTGTCTGGCTCCAGAAACCTTGTGAAGGGATCGTCTAAGGTTGCTAGCATTTCCCTAATCGCCGTATAGGTATCTTCTCGGCTATTAAATTTGCGGTTGATAAACTGGCGGCGCACTTTGTACCAGTTTTGATGATTAAAATCAGCGTCTACGTAAGAACGATTAACTATTTGCCAGACATTAGTCAGAAACTTTTGTTCTTGCAAATAGTCTGTCACCGCAGCATTTGCACCACCTATCCAGAAAAACTGCACGGCGATCGCTACTAAACTAATTACGAGCCAAGACCAAATACGACGCTGTTTTATCATGCTGTCTATGCAAACTTTTTTATATAAAAATATTTTCTCTATCCTAACTAATCTAGCTTTCTTCAAGCCAAATTTCCCATTTTTTAGTACCTAAGACGCAGAAAACCCATAAATTAGAAATGGCGCTTTATGCTCCCTCTAAATTTATGGGTTTTCTAAAATGCAGTATTGGCGAAAATTTCAGGCATCGCTAATTTTTTATACTTGTTTGCCTTTACGTCCACAGGGAACGCTAGATTTTCGAGGAATTGCTCTCTATGCACCACTGATCGGCATTTTGATCGGCAGCGCGATCGCCTCTCTTGACCTTGGATTAGGACTAATTAAACCTGCTCCAGAATTTATATATCTGCGATCGCTACTCACGATTTTACTAGGGTTGCTGATCACAGGTGGGTTACATCTCGATGGTGCGATGGATACAGCCGATGGGCTAGCGGTCACCGATCCTAGTCGTCGCCTTGAGGTGATGGCGGATAGTAACACTGGCGCATTTGGTGCGATCGCAGGAATCACGATTTTGCTATTAAAAGTTATGGCTCTCGCCGCAATTAAGGATCAGCGATTTTGGATATTAACCAGCATTTGGGCTTGGGCAAGATGGGGACAGCTTCGAGCAATTATGGCTTATCCCTATCTCAAAGCGATCGGCAAAGGCAAATTTCATCAAGAGGATTTGCATCATTGGCAAGTGTGGCTAGTCGCGATTTTATTAACGATTGGTAATTTAGCGATCGCTTATTTTTACAACTCACTTTATCTGGGAATTGGTTTAACAGTAATTGGTTTTAGTTTTTCTTGGTTCATTGGTGCATGGCTCAACCGTCAACTCGGTGGACATACTGGCGATACCTATGGTGCGATCGTCGAGTGGACTGAGGCGTTGGGGTTGTGTGCGATCGCTTTTTTATTGTGAATGGGAGCCTGATATAGAAGGATGGTGTATGCTTTGTATGAGATCGCATTCCCTAGAGAGTAGAAGATTCCACTGACACTTCCTTTAAAAGCTCCCAAATTTCGATAAGCAATTACCAATATGTAAGCCGACTTTGAATGAGATGAGGCTAGGGCTTTTATTATAAAAATGCCTAGAATCAACCAAGAACTAAAGTTCTTGGCTCAAAGCTCAAGTCAGTTAAAACTGACTAAAGAAAGCCTCAAACTAACCTGTTTCAACAGGTTTAAGCTTTTAGCCCGCAATTTATTGCAGGGCAGATGCGTAAGTCCTATCATAATTACTTGTCTCCGATTTTCAAATTCCTGCTTTTACAAAAAACTGTTCTGCTGTCACAGCCAAATGTGGGAATAACTCATCGATTAATAGGCGATCGCCTTGATAAGTCTCTGGAGGGCGATCGGGATAGAATAACGTCAAAGTTCTGCTCATCGGATCGATAACCCATACTCGTAATATCCCAGCTTTCAAATAATCACCAGCCTTAGCCACAAATTCCTTAAAAGTCTGTCCCTCTGACATAATCTCAATTACTAACTCTGGCGGTACTGGACACATCTCATTCCCGACATCACTAGGTAATCGTTCTATCGAAATATAGGTCAAATCAGGTACAGGACACCAATCCTGATTATTGCGTTTTAACACGATTCCCCATTCTGGATAGACAAAGCCTTTGCCTTGAAGCAGAGTTCGCAAAAAAATCAATAACTCTGCTTGTAAAGAAGCATGAAATCTTTTTGGCGACATTTTTCTTATAGCTTGACCATCGATAAATTCATAATTCTGATCAGACTCAGGGCTTGCCAAAAATTCCGCCAATGTCATTTGCTGCGATGTAACTGTCTTTATCACTGGCGCTTGAATCACTGTAGTCATTTTCATACTCCTCTTTTGTAAAACAATCTGTCACGATGTAACCACAAATTAGAGATTTGCGAAACTCTCTTAACATGGCGCTTGTTCCGATAGCGATCGCTTGATTTACAAGCTGTGGAATTATCGTTTTGATTGCCATATCTGGAAAAAGCAGGCTACTCTCTGACTCTAGATAATGTCCATTAGTGAGCAAAAATATCTTCAAGCTATCATCACGATAAATCCAAACTTCAGGCACGGCGATCGCTTCGTAAGCAGATAATAAGGTCTTAGAAGTTACATCTGACTCGATCGCTAAATCAGGCGGCGGATAAATATCGACATCGATACGTTCCTGACAATCACGGACTAAAGCCGCATTGGTAACATACAGACAAGTATCAGGTTCCACACCAGCCATTCCTTTTCGATAAAAGGTGGTTGAGCCAAAATCTTCCCAATCTCTCCCTTGCGCGTCTAAAATTGCCGTCACAATATAACCCGCGAGGCGATGGGGGCGTTCATGTCTTGATAGGGGGGACATAATTTCTAAAGTGCCTTGATAGTATGCAATGCGAGTATGGCGATCTTCACCTAGCTCATTAAGGATGTCTTCACAATCACGCCAACTCAAAGAGTGAATGGCGATCGCGCTACCATGTCTTAGGTCAATAGATTTGATGGGAATAGTGACTGTCACGCTCTGTCTGCTCCTAATGCATAGGTTTTTAAGTTTACCTACCGCGATCATCACCTATATTTTATCAGAGATTTTGGATTGTACTTTTCAGGCGATCGTCTGTTCGCGTGAGGAAGCAAACAAAAAAGCAGCCTGTTTGATGGACTGCTTTTTATGAGGTGATCTCGTCCCCTAGCGAGTAAGGGACGAGATCGTCGCTATCAAATTCCGTAAACATATCGAAAAATCTCCACTATAATCAAAACAATCCAAACACCAGTTCAGGAGACAACCATCATGGTCAGTCAAATCAGCAAACCTGAAATCATCTACCCTGACAGCGATGGTAAGCCAATGGCAGACAATACCAAACAGTTTGAACTCATCGTTGAAATCAAAAAAGGCTTAGATCTACTCTATATCAACGAACCTAACGTCTTCATTGCAGGCGACCTTTTCTGGTATCCCGTTCAAGGACAGTCCAAAATTGTCACTGCCCCTGATGTCATGGCGGTTTTCGGTCGTCCCAAAGGCGATCGCGGTTCCTATCGCCAATGGGAAGAAGAAAACATCGCCCCTCAAGTCGTCTTCGAGATTCTCTCTCCCAGTAACGATCGCATTGAAATGAGCAAAAAGCTTCTCTTCTTCGATCGCCACCAAGTCGAAGAATATTACCTCTATGACCCCGAAGCCAACTTTCTCGACATCTGGATTCGCACTAGCGAAGGACTAGAACCGATCGCCCAATCCGATAACTGGACAAGTCCTCGCCTCGAAGTCCGCTTTGACACATCCACAGGTCGCCTCCAACTCTACAAACCCGACGGCACAAAGTTTTACTCATACATTGAGGTTAATCAACGACTAGAGCAAACTACCCAACAACTCGCTGAAGCCCAAGCTTTATTACAGCAATATCGCGATCGCTTCGGTGAATTGCCTAGTGGCTGATAGTTTTAATGGGACTTAATTTCCTCATTGCAAGTTGTTTTCAGGCGATCGCCTTTTCGAGTGAGTAAGCAAACAAAAAAGCAGCCTGTTTGACGGATTGCTTTTTTATTAGGCGATCGTAATATTGTTCGCTACCAAATTCTTTCGACAGGGTAGTTTTCAAATTTTCCATCACAACTGAGTTATTGGTAACTTTTCAGAAATGGATTGAGAAATCAAAAGGCGATCAAATAAAAAAGCACTCATCAAATATAATCCTGAAATTCTGTTAACGGCTCATCAAATTTTTTGCCAATCAAGATCTTGTCTTTGTCTGAGCCGAATAGAGATGGGCGCTTTTTGGCTTTTGGTGTTTTTCGAGGTGGACGACTCAATGTTTTATGCCGATCGCTTTGATTTCCAATTGCTATTGTGTCGGAAGCTAGGCTTGCTAAGAGCGCTTTGGCATGGACGATCTGAGCGTGGGCTTGATCAACTCTAGCTTCATTCTCATCAAGGAATTTTTGCAGCCGATCTTGCAGGACTGGTAAAAAGTTAGTCGGGAGGTTGGATTGTGGGTTTATAGGTGAATTTGCACTCATGTTTTTGGAGCCTAGACCAGATAGAAATTTACCTTTGCGATCGCTATGGGAGCGATAAAAATTGCGGGTCTTTGTTCTCATTGTAATAGAAATTACAAGTTATTTTTAAGCGATCGCCTTTTCGAGTGAGTAAGCGAACAAAAAAGCAGCCTGTTTGACGGACTGCTTTTTTATTAGGCGATCGCATCCTCTAACAATTGGGATATGCGACCTTTCCCTTACCAAGAGAACAATCGATCGCATCCCCCAGCGAGTAGGAGACTAAACGAAATTGAGATAATGAATGAGGCTGTTAGGTTTCCAATCGATCGCGTCCCCTAGCGAGTAGGAGAGACTGACACAATTGCAATCCGAAAGAAAGTAGCTGAGTTTCCAATCGATCGCGTCCCCTAGCGAGTAGGAGATTGCTTACAGCAGACGAGATGCTAGATGAAGTTGAGTTTCCAATCGATCGCGTCCCCTAGCGAGTAGGAGAAGCGAATTCATCAAAGGATTGACAATGCAGTTGGATGTTTCCAATCGATCGCGTCCCCTAGCGAGTAGGAGATCTCAACCCCGAACACATTTATCACATTTATATTGATGGCATTGCGAGTTTCCAATCGATCGCTTCCCCTAGCGAGTAGGAGACAAAGTATCGGTACAGCATTTTCATAGTTGGTGTGTGGTTTCCAATCGATCGCTTCCCCTAGCGAGTAGGGGAGGAAAAAGGCGACGAAAACTACACGCCCGACTACTTTATGTTTCCAATCGATCGCGTCCCCTAGCGAGTAGGAGAAAAGGAGAATATTATGGAATTTACTTTAACACGCAAGTTTCCAATTGATCGCTTCCCCTAGCGAGTAGGAGAATTCAATATTGTTGACCCCAAGACTACTGACTGGTTTGGACTGTTTCCAATCGATCGCGTCCCCTAGCAGTAGGAGAACCGTTCAAAAAACAACGATTTCATTATTGGTAAGGAGTTTCCAATCGATCGCATCCCCCAGCGAGTAGGAGATCTGGTACTGAAGCGGTGACGATTTACTCGTTAGGGTTTCCAATCGATCGCGTCCCCTAGCGAGTAGGGGAAACAAGTAACAATCCGTATCGCACGAACCAAGCTGGCGTTTCCAATCGATCGCGTCCCCTAGCGAGTAGGAGACAAAACTGGCACAAGAGTCCGTGTTCTATTTTACCCGTTTCTAATTGATCGCGTCCCCTAGCGAGTAGGAGATGTTTCTAGCCCCGTACCTTCTGCGGTGATTTAATCGTTTCCAATCGATCGCATCCCCTAGCGAGTAGGAGACTCTTCACCCAATTTATTGAGGGTGTGCGGGATGAACTGTTTCCAATCGATCGCGTCCCCTAGCGAGTAGGAGATTTTAACTCAATAGTATACACAGATCTTCTAGTACAGTTTCCAATTGATCTCGTCCCCTAACGAGTAGGAGAATCATAGGTTGTGGGGGTACAGGTTCATATCTCTGTGAGTTTCCAATTGATCGCATCCCCTAGCGAGTAGGAGACTTGACAAATACGCTTGCGAAGATATCCACAATTGGGAGTTTCCAATCGATCTCGTTCCCTAGCGAGTAGGAGTTCCATCTCCTAAACCGATGGCGATAGATGCGATCGTGTTTCCAATCGATCGCGTCCCCTAGCGAGTAGGAGAGAATATACCAACATTTAATATGTCTTTCTACATGTCGTTTCCAATCGATCTCGTCCCCTAACGAGTAGGAGACATGGCGATATTTAGGAACTAAATGTAATTTATGGGAGTTTCCAATCGATCGCGTCCCCTAGCGAGTAGGAGAAATGTATAAAATAACGTCCGCCGTCGAGCATTTTTTGTTTCCAATCGATCTCGTCCCCTAGCGAGTAGGAGAAACTCGAAGATAGTTTTTGCCTTCGTTTTCCCACAATCGTTTCCAATCGATCGCGTCCCCTAGCGAGTAGGAGATTGCAATGCATCGCGCAAAAAAACAAAGGGCTTGTAGAGTTTCCAATCGATCGCGTCCCCTAACGAGTAGGAGATAAATTTGAGGACAGGACAATGATTGACGGGTGAAGTTTCCAATCGATCGCGTCCCCTAGCGAGTAGGAGGAATTGGACGTGTGGCTGAAAGGTAAAGCAACAAACTGTTTCCAATTGATCGCGTCCCCTAGCGAGTAGGAGACCAGTGGTGGAAATGGTAGACACACCGCACTTTCAAATTTCCAATCGATCACGTCCCCTAGCGAGTAGGAGAATCGCAAAGCTTTATGTTCATTTTGCAGACAAGCTGTTTCCAATTGATCGCGTCCCCTAGCGAGTAGGGGATTCTTTCGTTTACCAGTACAAGCATTTATTGAAGGTGGTTAGTTTCCAATTGATCGCGTCCCCTAGCGAGTAGGGGAATGAGTGTGGCGTGTTGGTGCGTCCTGCTTTGCTGATGTTTCCAATCGATCGCGTCCCCTAGCGAGTAGGGAAGTCCTCACGTAATCAAGTCTCAGACCGTCGATATTGGGTTTTCAATCGATCTCGTCCCCTAGCGAGTAGGGAATATCTATGTTGAACAGTACATTGTGTTGGTAGTTACGTTCCCAATCGATCGCGTCTCCTAGCGAGTAGGGGACTACTTGACCATGCTCAAGAAGATGGGCGCACCTAGTTTCCAATCGATCGCGTCCCCCAGCGAGTAGGAGAATATCGATCAACGACATTGTATTTCTAAAAGCTCAGTTGTTTCCAATCGATCGCGTCCCCTAGCAAGTAGGGGAACAAAGCAGTAACGCAATACCCAGAAATTCGTTACCCGTTTCCAATCGATCACGTCCCCTAGCGAGTAGGAGAACTATAAACCCACATCTACATATTCAAAGTAGTAGATGTTTCCAATCGATCGCGTCCCCTAGCGAGTAGGAGACAGTTGCCAGACTACGGCGTAAATCATGGGATTCCCGTTTCCAATTGATCGCGTCCCCTAGCAAGTAGGAGATGCCCGACATGATAGACACAATCCTGAACCTATGGCTGAACGAGTTTCAAATTGATCGCGTCCCCTAGCGATTAGGGAGAATTGCATCAGGCGCAAGTCCTAAAGGTGTTTGGCTGTTTCCAATTGATCGCGTCCCCTAGCAAGTAGGAGATACAGGTGAGAAATCAGTACAGGCTTGGTGGATGAAGTTTCCAATTGATCGCGTCCCCAGCGAGTAGGAGACTCACACTCACATATTACGGGCGGCTCTACACATTATTTCCAATCGATCGCATCCCCTAAGGAGTAGGAGAATTTATGAGGGATTAGGTCTTGCTGGTTATTCTGATGCATTTCCAATTAATCGCGTCCCCTAGCGAGTAGGGAAAGTTCAATTTAGTATTATTATATAAATATAAACAAAGTTTCCAATCGATCGCGTCCCCTAGCTAGTAGGAGACTCATTTTATACTATTAAAGCTAGCAATAACTTATCAGCTAATAGGAGATAGACTTAATTACCTCCTCCAATTTCTCATGTACCTGTGCCATTAAACTCGCCTCTTCTATAGATTCAAACTCTTTGGGCAAATCTTCTTTAGCAATAAAATTTAAACAACCGATTATTCTTTTCTCCCAATCAATCTGACGATCAGTTTCCCAAAAATCAAATACCTTTGACTGATCTAAACCTAATAATTGATGAAACAAGTCATTTCTTTTATCAAAGATAAGATGCCCAAACTTATAGATATCCTCACTAGTATCAATTGTATAGCACTTCTCAAGACAGTTATAGAGCGCTTTTCCATAAAGATTAAATTTTTCACCACTAGGAAGCGCAATCATCAAATTGCCCCTACTATTTGGCACTAAGTTCTGTTTGTTTTCAGCCCATTTACGCAATAATCCCTCAACGGCTCGAAAGCTATGAAAAATGGCTTCAACCGTATTACCCTGTTTCAATCGCACCACCCCTAAATAAGCAGACTCATAAGCCGACCACCACCATTCCCTAGCTCGACTAGTAGCAGGCTCACCCATTTTGCTTGCAAACTCTTCAAATTCGGCATTATTCCAGAGTTTAGCTAAATCGAGTAAATGATTCAATCTTTGCTTTTCACCAGAATCTTCTAAATAAATATTTTCTAAAACACTAGCAATTTCTGAATAGTCATGTCGATCCAGTAAATCCTTTAATTTCTTAAATTGCAACGTCTTAAAATAAGATGAACCGCTTAAAAGCTCAGTTCTATCTGGATTTAACTCACTACTAACTAGAAATTCCACCTCTTTACCAAAGCGAATCAAACAAGTTAACTGCACCGCCGAAGAAATCGCAGGAGTCCCCGCCTGATGACTAACAATTACGAGATCGTTTTGCGTGATCCAACTGTTGTTTTCCCATTTCATAAACTCTGCTTGCATTAGCTTCAGAGTTGCATCCCAATCATCTAAACCTTCCTCTTCCTTTAGAGGTTTTAAATAAGAAAACTCGACCTTACTGTTGACAAAATCATCACTAAATTCCCTTGCAAAATATTTCTTTAAAATGGACTCAAGCTTACAAGTATCTTGCCAAAATGGACTTGAACTTGAACGATTATTGACCTTAAAAATATCTTCCTGATTAGTTAACAAAATAATTATTCTATTTAGCTCTTTAGGTGTTCCTTTTAATTTCGCAACAAAACCTTTTAATAGAGGAAATCTAAGAGTTTCCCAATACTCATCATTATCTAAGACATCTTCATATAAATCCCCTAAGACTCTAGCAGATAAGGAATATAGAGTCTCACCATCTGTGTTTTTCGATAGCTCAGTCACTTTAAACTTATGGTAAACTTGCCCAAGTCTTTTCTCTCTTCTTAAATCTTCCCAATCATCTTTTGAAGTCATGGCAACATCACTGTTACCTATTGTCAAAATCCAAACCGTGTTCATGTTTTAATCTCTTATCAGTTTACCAATAATCATCGAGTATTTAACGAGAACCAAGCACTTTATTGTATGGGTGGTTTAGGTTTTAGTATCGGTTTATTAGACAATGGCAATTGAGTCTTTGAAGGAGTTGGAATAGAAGGCAAGCTCTTGGACGAATTTTGCAAAGGATTTTGATTGCCCCAAACATATTTCATGCCTTTGGCAGCTATTGCATCAAGAAATGGTTTGAGTTGATCCCCTTCATCCCTATGCTTCCATTTAGAGCGATCGCTATGAAACACAGTTACAATCTCTAAATACTGATTATTTCCAATTGGCAACATTCGATGCCATACATTGCTAAACCCAAGTTGTTCTTTATCTTCCTCCTCTTGAGTCTTACGATTGAATTTTTTCACAATAGTTCTTCCACCAATCGCTGGCGTTTTCTTGAAGATTTCATCGTGAAAAAGCCGAACCACATTACTTTCTCTAGTTATTGAGGCATAAACCGTAACACAATTAGGATTCCAAGCTTCACGCCATGTTTGACAACTTGACGATTGAGAGCTAAAGCGATCTCTACATACGGTGTACAAACCTTCAATGAATTGCTTGAGATCATCAATAGACTTGATGGCTAACCACTTTAAATCTGTACTAGCTAATTCCCAATGACAACCAATCTCAAATTTTTTACTCACATAATCTTTATAAAATATTTCATGGGAGACTCTACGCCATGATTTACCAAAACCACCCATAACAAAGGCAAACATGAGTACTTGTTCAATAAACCTTAGATCGCTTTCTCTTTGAGCATCAAATTCTAATTGCTTTTTAATATCATCGCTTTCTTGTCTTTTGATATCAATATGTAAAATACCTTCAGTCGAGAATGTAGCAGGTTTTTTGATCTCGTCATACTTTATAGCTGTTTCTTGCCAAAAAATTTGTAGTTGACTGGGATCAGAAGAACTACCAAACAATCGATCTTCAATGTCTTTACCAGCCTGCGTTACACCAGCTAATAGTCTTTTGACATGACCACGCAAAGTTGCCTTGAATAGATTTGGACGAAACTCAGGTTCATCACTGCGTAGAGTTGGGCTAACACCACGTCCCTTAAAAGCAACAGTAATTGGGTATTTCGGAATTTCGGAAGGGCGATCAACTAAATGCCCACCTAAGCCATAGCCAGTACTAGTTTTACCGCCTACACCTAACTGAATTGCTTGCAAGAAAATATTTTCCACTTCTTGCCAGTTAGTGTTTTTAGGATCTGCACTACTAAACTCGAATACCATAGTTGGTTGAAAAAGACTCACCATGGCAAAGGCATTAGGTGAGCTATCCTTTTCTCCTACCTGCCGTAACTGTTGTGGATGAATCACATCAAGCATTCGATAGCGAGTTTCCATAATCATCTCGCCTCGTTTTCTAACCCTTACTTTTCGCATTCCTGACCAATCACCAATAGGATAAGCACCATGAAACCTAAAGCCAAGAGTACTTGGTGTCAAATTGTCATCATCTCCGCAATAAAGTCTAAGTTTATTTGGACTATCTTTACAAGCACGGCGAAATAGACCTTTAACACTACTTCCCGAAAGATAGGGGATTCCATTTTTACCCATAATTGGGCGCAGAATACTATCTTGACCACAATTACTTGACAATCTAAATGGAAACTCGATCTTAATTCGATAGATGGAGCCATCTAAACCTAGTTTAGGCTCTTTTCGCTGATAACGTGGCTGTGGATCGTTGTCTAATTTAGGATCAACCCACTCCTTGCGCCAATCCTCAAGATCTTGATTATTACCAGCAAACTGTAAACTGCAACGCCCACTGACTTGGGCGCGATACATCATTGGCACTTCTTCAGGATTAATCTCCAACTTAGTAGATGCTTTAGATTTTGAAGACTGTATTCCTACTCTCTCAAACGCTTTAGAAAAAGACATATATTTTAATCCTCCTCTCCTTTTACTTTTTTATCTTTTTTTCTATATCTTTGAGTCCACCAAACAAGTGAATCGCAAAGCTGTGTCAAAACAGTTAATGCAATACGATAATCATCAGGAGTCTCAGCAGACATTTTCCAGATTGCAGAGCTTGTCTCACCAATTTTAGTTGTGTCATCAAACTTGACTTTAGTATCTGCATCTGGAAGCGTAATGTCTGACTCCTCAAGGATCTTGCCTAAAATCTGCCAAACATCTCTCCAGTACTTACCTTTATTTTTGCTCTCCTCCTTTTTTTCGCGCTCAAATCTGAGATGCTCTCCCCAAAAACGCTCTAGCCCATAGGCAACAGCCATTCTCATTTTATGAGATTCAATCAAAACATCCTTTTCATCACGATGTTTGATTACCAATGCTTGAGCATGATGATCGAGATTGTAGGGATACCAACCAGCATCTTGTTTATTTGTTGTAGTCATGTTTTACTCCTAGTTCAATCCTTCATATAGAGTGACATTAGTGCGCCCAAATCCAATCGATTCTAGACCACCAAAATAAAGTTCTTTAGTTTTCTCGATATCTGCATCGACAATGTACTCTTGCCAAGAGTTATCATCTTTGCCTTTATTCTTGATTGCCGTTGGAAAAGTTAAGATAGTGCCTTCAGGCAGAGCCTCAACATTAAAAAATGCACCACCTTTGGCTTTTTTCTCGTTAGCATCAAGAGCTACACGGCTTTGACGATATAAAGCCATATCATGAATCATTGAAATTTCTGTATCACTTACAATTAGAACTAAATCTCTACCTGATTGCAGGTTTTCAAGATTATCGGGAATATAATCCCCTAATTTTTTGTCTGAAGAATCCAAACGAATGAAGCCCAAATTAAAAAACAGCTTAGTAAGATTATCTTTAGCCCCATAATAAGTGTGCGGCGTAAATGTGTAAGGAGTCTTGCCTGATAGCTTTTGATACCGTTTGAGAAGACGAGGACAAGAAACCCAAACTACAGGTTGATTAGGACAGTACACAGGCAACCAAACAATTGAAGCATATTCAAACTTGACCAGTGCCTCAGTGGTATCTTTCTTGTTTTCGGCGGCTTCTCCCTTTTCTGGAGCCTCTTGTCCGTACCAATAGTTGTAATCTTTGTAGCCTTCATTTTTCTGTCGAAGATCTTGTCGCATATCAGCCCGAAAACGTCCACGAATAGAACTCCCTGGGATAATACCCGTTTGAGTAAATTGGTCGCGAAATATCAGGTTGAGATTGCCTGATTCCTCACCTGCACTTGCTCCAACATGGAGAGGCGCAAGCGTTTCAATAATACCGTAAGCTTTTTTATACATTAGTCCACTCCTTTAATTGTAATTGGCAAACACAAACCACACCCTAAATGTTTTAGAGGTAACGGTCTTTTATCAAAGTCTTTATCCTCATTACTTTGCGGAAACCACTTGTTTGGAAACTTCCACCAAGTATTATGCTCTTCATCTAGTGGATGTTTAAGCACATAAACAGTTCCCGAAGGAACAGCATATCGACCAATCCCTAGATTACTACCCATACGATACCGAAAGGTAACAGGACGATCAGTCAGCATTTGCGGCGGTTTTTCACCAGCCTTAAATGCTTGAGGATAACGGACAGATAAATTATTGTTACCCCAAACCGCAGGGCAGATCAGAGCAAAACTTCTTTTGATTGGCTCGTTAAACAAATTCAAAATATTTTGCTCTAGATCTTGACAGGTGATTTCTACCATATGGTTCTCACCACCAAATCGATACCAACCATGCTCAACTCTATGGGTTGAAAGGTAGACCAAACAACTATCCTCATCCATCTGGACAGCATTTTCTAAAAAAAGACTGCCCCTATCATTCTCGTCTTGCGGTAAACGAACATGACGCTGATCCTTCTCTAAAGTTGGATGCAACATGGATGTAAACTTCCAAGGAGGCTCAGCCGTACTATCAAGAATATGTTTTTGTTTGTCTTTGCTATTCTGACGATTTTTGAAAATCTCATCTAATGGGTTATCCCAATAGCGAATACTTTGCCATTTATAGTCAGCATCTACATCTTTTGTGCAGTCTTTTTCCCATTTACCATCTAACATTTCCCATTCATCAGCATTTTCTTTGCCAATTATGAGCGACCGCGGGATCGGCACATAAAAGTCTTGTGGTTTATCATCCTTAGCCCAAAATGCACCAGCAACAGTTAGATTTAGCTTAAGTTCCTTATGATTAGGAAGTTTCTGTTCGTAGCTAGCCCGAAGAATCAACCCTGAAAGCGCTGCCGCATCAGGTGGAAATTTTGTCCCAGATCTTCCAACTAAGTTTTCAGGAGATAGAAATGCTCCAGCACTAGCATACAGAAACCCCAACGGACGAACCACTATTAGATATTTGAACATAGTTGCCACCCCACTAGAATCATGCCTTCAATCCATGCAATAACTGATTTCTCATCCTTTTCACCTGTGAGATGTTTACGATCCTTAGCCTTACTAAACATCTTGCGTTTATCTTCACCAAAATACAATGTCAGCAGTTCAATAGCTAGATAGTCACTTGGATGTTCTGCTGTCTCTGGCGGTATCGCATGACGTGCCTTGAGTTGTGCCAGATCGGTATATACATGGCTCCAGTTTGCATCTTTGCCAGTATTGTCATTGCGATCGCGGTAGTCTTTCAACCATTCCAAATATTTCCAAGGCGTAGTCCACTGCACAAATTGACCATTGTTAAACAGAACCCGAATCGTCACGCGATCGCGTCCTAAATTCTTAGCCAGCTTCTCAGCCTCACGGCAATGCTGCAACACATCACGCTGCGGCACGCTATGCCCTGCCCACACAAATCCCACACTGAGCGTAATCCCAAGGTTTCCTTTTTCCCAGCTACCACGCAAATCCAGTAACCATTCAATTACTTCACGACTATCTAATTTAGGAGTCTGTTTGTCCCCATACATCACACCAAGAAAATCGTCTCCTCCCGCATAAACTACACGCCCTTTTTTATCAAAATCTGTTTGGAATTTCTTACCCCAAGCCCTCAAAGACTGGCTAAATTGAGTGACACTAGCATTATCTGTAAGCCTCTTGAGGTGATCTCCGACCTTATCGCCATCACCCATAAACCAGCCAGTCCAATAGGTCGCACCAGATTTATCATCTTTGCGAAGCACTTCTCGAAAAGTCGGCGCATAAAGATCGCGGTGGATATGTCTAGCGATCGCCCCATAAGTAACCAATCTTTTGATTAATTCAGGAATACTCAATCGCTCATTTTCGTTGATATAAGCGCGATCGTTCTCATCACCAGAAGGATCGAGAACTTCAGCAAGCCTCTTGTAAAAGCTTTTAATTTCTGCTTCATTCGTTCCCAAACTATCCATATTTGGATGAGCGATCGCATCATGCCCTGACAAACTCGAACTTTCACCATTCCAATTCGGCACAGTCCAAGCCCGCCGCAACTTCCGAGTTTCCAAATCACGCATTGCTAACTCAATATCTGCCCCACTGCCCCAAAACACCTCCCAAGCGTGAATTTGCCATCTTGTCCAAGAGTTAAACCAACCCTCATCATCAATTTGCAAATTATCTCTCAACCAACCACGACAAGCCGTTACAATTTCTTTCCAGCCTTCAGTTAAAGCTTTCTGAGCATCGTTATGCGAGAAATCCCCCAATATTAAAATTCGATTGGGCATTCCTTGCACAATATCAACATTAGCCATCTCAGAGGCATCATCGATCGCGATCGCAGGTGAAATCACTTCACAGTTTTTACTATTAGCCGCACAAACGATCTTCCAACTTAAGTACGAGAGAATTTGCGACGCACCATAGAGATCGCGCAACTTGCGAGACTTCTCAATAAAGCCTTGTACAGGAGCAAATGTAATCACCGTATATTTCCCACTCACGGATTCACTCGTTTGGGATTTTTCTTGTGTTAGTACATCCATGACTGCGATCGCCTTACCTCTCACGCACATTTACAAAAGCAATTTATCAGATATTTATCACGATAGCTAATTTATGAGAATATTTTTATAATTTATATATATGGCTCAAAATATCTTAATAAAAACAAACTAATGGCAAATTATAATTTTCTATAAATATTGTCATTTACTTGACATATCATTATGCCGAAGACTAGTAACTTACATTCCTATAGCGATCACCAAGCCTTTGATCGCCTCATGCTCCTCATCGTCACCTTCATTCATCACCCTGGAATTGGCAGCCCAGATCGCATCGGCAATAACTCCCAATCTGCCCACGAATCCCTAGAAGCCGTCAAAGAAAAAGTTTATGAAATAGCACAACAATACAATATTCCATTAACTAAGTATTCCATCCCCACTCTTCGCAAAGACCTAGTTACACTCCGCAAATATGGCATTTTAGAGCAACGTATTTATCGTTGGGGCTACTTCCTCGGAACAGGTGTGATGTCCTTTAAAGACTTGCAAGTAGCTCTCAATGCCCTCAACTCAATGGCAAAATATCAACGATCGCCCCAAGCAATCCGTATTTACCAAAAACTCGAAAAGAAACTGCGCGGCAAACAAATATTAGAATCCACAGACTATCTCTATCCCGTGCGATCGCAAATAGATCGAGCAATCATCTACACCGATCTTGACGAAATGCTGGATATCAAAAAAAATCGCCAAAATCTTTATAATTGTTTAGATCAAGTGGAAGACGCGATCGCGATCGGACAAGCAATCACCATCTATCGATATGCCGACCCCTACAGTCAGAAAATTGGATATTTACAAGTCTTCCCATTGCAATTGATTTATCACGATATCGCTTGGTATTTGCTCTATGAATATGTCGATAATGGTCATTTAGAAATCGAACGAATCGATCGCTTTACTGACCAAATCCAATTCGTTAATCAGCACAGAGGAATCGATCTCCAAAAATCAAGTTTAACTGTAGCAATGAATCTGTTTAAAAAAGGTTGGGGTTTGTTTCTTGGTGAACCATCTGAGCAAGTTAGAGAGATTACAGGAACTCTAGAATATATTCAAGTCAAGGTACGTTTTTTTGCACCCGTAATTGCTTTTATCGAAGAGGGAGAGAAAAGACATATTTCCCAATCGATTGATCGGCGTGGAAAGCCTGAGTATATCGATTACATCGTTACGCTACCAGAGCGATCGCTAAATGAGTTTTGTCGTTGGGTAAATCAGTTTGTTCATAATGCTCAAGTCCTTGAGCCACAAAGTTTACGCGATCGCTTTCGCTCTTCAGCACTGAAGTTAGCATCTCTATATGATTTTAAGGGATAATTGTACTGTGGAGCTTACCAATTATCCCTTAACCCAACCAGCACTCATGGCAACTGAAAGAAATAGCATGATTAAAAGATCCACAAGTACCCATTTATATGCACCAATAGAATCAATATATTTCCGTTGTTTAAAATTTTGCCATCCAGATATTTCAGCTACTACAAGTAAAATAGGTAGCAGAACAAAACAAAATCCCAAGGTAGCGATCGCCCAGAAGGCTACCCTCCCACTTGATGCATAAAGTAACCCAACAGGAGTTTCCAAAGCAAATCTTCCTGAAAAAATAAGCGCAGGAATACCTAGAAGATTGATAAATAGAGCCAGAATTTTCAGAGTGGAAATTTGCATTTATTAATAAAGTTCTTTGCAGTTAGTGTGATGTAAATTTCAGTATAAAGCTGTCTTAGTCTCGTTAGTACAAGCAATCCAAAAGATGAAATGTGCTATGCTGCGCCACATTTCATCTTTTTTAATAAAAATATTGCACCTCTTTTCATGACAAAGCCATAGCGTAAGGGCAATTCATGAATTGCCCTTACGCTATGGCTTTACTGTATAATTACCTCGCGCCTCTTTAATACTCAAATCCATGACCCTTCGCATTTACAACACACTCACCAGACACAAAGAAGACTTTATTCCCCTCGAAGCGGGGATTGTGAAAATGTATGTTTGTGGTGTAACTGTCTATAATTACTGCCATTTAGGTCATGCTAGAGCCTATGTGATTTGGGACATGATTCGGCGCTATTTGGCGACAAAATATCAAGTTAAGTATGTTCAGAATATTACGGACATTGATGACAAGATCTTAAAAAAGGCTCAGGAAAACAATACAACAATGCAGGCGATCGCAGAGCAGTATATCGCCGCCTACGATGAGGATATGGCAAAGCTAAATATTGCCAAAGCTGATGAATATCCTCGCGCTACAGAGACAATTCCCGAAATTATTGAGCTAATTCAGCAGTTGATTGATCGCGACTATGCCTATGCCTCAGGTGGCGATGTTTATTACGCAGTGCAGAAATTTCCTAGCTATGGGAAGCTCTCAGGACGCAAGCTCGAAGATATGCAAGCGGGGGCAAGTGGTCGAGTTGATGAGCAGGAAGAACAGAAGCGCTATCCCTTTGACTTTGCTTTATGGAAATCCGCAAAACCCAATGAACCTTTTTGGTCATCGCCTTGGGGGAATGGAAGACCTGGTTGGCATATTGAATGCTCAGCAATGGTGCGATCGCGTTTAGGTGAAACCATTGATATTCATGCAGGTGGCATAGATTTACAATTTCCGCACCATGAGAACGAAATCGCGCAGTCAGAAGCTGCTTATGCAAAGCCGCTAGCTAAATACTGGATGCACAATGGCTTTGTGAATATTGACGGTGAGAAAATGTCGAAATCGCTGAATAATTTCACAACTATTCGGGATCTGGTTTCTCATTTCGAGCCAATGGCAATCCGTTTATTCATTCTACAAGCACAATATCGCCAACCGATTGACTTTACGGAAGAAGCAATTAATGCCGCCACGAAAGGCTGGGAAACAATTCGCGATGGAATGCTGTTTGCGGAGGATTTTGGGGCAAAGTTAGGTTGGGAAAATATAGAGATTCCTGCTAGAAAAGATTTGGGTGAAGCGATCGCTTGTTTTGAAGAAGCGATGAATGATGATTTTAATACTTCTGTGGCGATGTCCCATGTTTTTGAATTAGCCAAAAAATTACGTGCTGAGAGAAACTCTCTATCTCATGCTGGCAAAACGGCTGCGGGTTCTGAAGCTTTATATCAAGATTGGCAAACATTGAGCTATATGGTCAGTGTTTTGGGCTTTGTTGCCGATATTCGCGATCGCAAAGTCAAGGAAGAGAGCATTAGTGATCCAGAAATAGAATCCCTAATTCAAAAAAGGATTGAAGCGAAGAAAGCGAAGAATTATCAGGAAGGCGATCGCATTCGGGATGAACTTAAGACTTTGGGGATTACCCTAGTCGATCAAAAAGATGGAACTACACGCTGGATCAGGGAGTAAATCCAAAAAGACAAATCGTCCGCGTAGCGGACGATTTGTCTTTTTGGATTTAAAGTTTTAAATGAGAGCTTACTCCGTATCTATTGGCAGCTTTTACCATTTTTAGATATAGCCCTCCATCCTCAGTTAGTTGAATAACTTCCTCTGGTTTTGAGATTTGTGTTTCTAATGACTGCATAATCTTTAGGGCAACAGCTCTTGCTAATAAAGGCGGGACTGAGTTGCCAATTTGTCTAAATCCATGCCACTTGGTACTGTGAAATCGAAACCAATCAGGATAGGAATGCAATCTAGCGGCTTCTCGCACAGTAATACAACGTGGCATAAAGGGATGAATAGGGCGAGGAGCCGTAAATGCACCACGAGTACTAGGAGTTCCTGCCCTCAAAGTATTACAAATTCCATCGGGATCAAGTTTCAAGAAATGACTGATCTTCTCAAGCTCTCCATTCGCAGTTTTGTTAAATCTCTCCATGCAAGCTTGGCTATGGACAGTGCGGATGCTGGAGGTGAGCAAACTGCGATCGCAATCACGCGGATAGGATAAATCGGCAGAATCCGATCGCAGACCTCGCAAATATTCACTGTAATTGCTTTTTGGCTCTGGGAAATTTGCTACACACCAGTCGCGTTTCATCAGCTCAGGATATTGAGAAACATCGGGTAAATCTGCGATCGCATCTCTTACGGTTGGGCTATCAGGTAAATTGGCAAGCTCTTTAGGGATACGTTTGATTTTAGCTGGCTTTGTAATTGGTGATGGGTAATTGGGAAGATTTAAATCTTGGCGACAACCAATTAAAAAGAGCCGCTCACGGTTTTGAGGAACCCCAAAATGAGAAGCATTGAGCACTTGATAAGGCTTAAGCATTTTATAGCCTTTTTGCTCAAAGCTCTCGATCACCTCACCAATGAAATGTTGTTGATCGCCGATTGTTAATCCTTTCACATTCTCCATTACAAAATATTTGGGATTAAGTTCGATCACTAAGCGCCGAAAATGCGATATCAACTCATTGCGCGGATCACTAAACGCTCGTTTCCCCATCAACGAAAATCCTTGGCATGGTGGCCCACCAAAAACGACATCAATTTCGCGATCGCCTATTTTTGATTTTTGTCGAATATCACAACCTGAAATCTCTGTAATGCTGGAGCAGATCGCTGACCACATTGGGAAATTATATTCATGGGTGGCACAATGAATTGGATCGATCTCTACAGAAGCTAATACATCAAATCCTGCCTGCTCAAATCCAAGCGTCATGCCGCCCGCACCCGCAAACAAATCGACAGCGATCGGTCGTTGATTTCCCATAATCCACAAAGCATTTAGATATCAGCCACAGAAAATCTATTGTAGTATAGCCAGCCTAAATACTTGTAGCAGCAATTCTCATTATAAAAATTGTTTTTGTTGAAAGTCTGCCAAAGGCAGACTTTCAACAAAAACAATTTTGGGGTTTACTGTGGCAAAGGTGCAGCAAACCCCAAAATTATTTTCATAATGAGAATTCAAAAAGTAGTCGCTCTTTCGAGAATTGGTATAAAAATTTAAAAGCCTTGCTTTGCAAGGCTTTTAAATTTTACTCATTCGTTAGTACCTAAGGCTCCTGGGGAACCCGTTAATGTCCTTCGTGGTGAACAGGTTGCGATCGTGATGATTAAAGTCATGATGTAGGGTGCAGCATTGAACAGGTAATAGTAAGAATCAAATCCAACTGCCTGTAAAGCTGGCCCGATCGCTTGTGCACCACCAAACAGCAAAGCTGCCCATAGACAGTGAATTGGCTGCCATCTTGCAAAGATTACTAGGGCAACAGCCATTAAACCTTGACCGCTAGAGATATTCTCGGCCCATAGCCCTGGGTAATACAGCGATAAGCTTGCACCACCGATCCCAGCAAGGAAACTACCTGCGACGATCGCACAGGTACGCACTCCGACAACCGAAATCCCCATTGCTCTAGCAGCACTAGGGCTATCGCCTACAGCACGTACATATAAGCCCCAACGAGTCGAACTAAAAAACCATTGCATTAATGGTGCGATCGCAATGCCAATCAGCAACAATGGGCTAACTTTCAGAGCGGCTTGAACTTGTGGGAAACTGCTCCAATTGCCCCACTCAAATAAAGGTAGTGGAATTGCTTTAGGTTGAATAAAGGCTTTGCCAAAGAAGAAAGCAATTCCACTACCAAAAATAATCATCGCAATCCCTACAGCAACATCACTTACCTTAGGTCGCTGTGATAACCATGCATGAATTAACCCCAGACCAGCACCTGCTAAACCAGCGGCAAAGACTCCCAACCAAGGCGATTTAGTTAGGTAAGAAACTGCATAAGCAGTCATTGCCCCAGTCAGCAAGGTTCCTTCTAGTCCAAGATTAATCTTGCCAGCTTTTTCGGTAAGGCATTCACCTAAACTGACAAATAGAAATGGTGCGCTCCCTCTGAGTGTACCTGCGAAGATCGCTAGGGGAACACTCATCCAACCTAATGCTGTAGATGTATCTGCCATGGTAATTGGTAATTCTTAGAAAATTAATTAGTTAGTATTGCTACAAAGATTGCGTGAATTAGCTAAGCAACAGTCGCAGATCCGTCAATCTTAACTTCAGGCTCTCTATCTTTAAAGAAGTCCAAACGACCATAAAGAGATTCGCTAAAGAGAATAGCTAGGAATACGATGCCTTGAAATAGTAAAACCGTAGCGTCTGGTAATCCAAAGGATCTCTGTAGAGCGCTTCCACTTGCCAAAATACCTCCCATTAGCACGGCAACAAGTACAGCAACTAAAGGATTTTGTCTAGCAATAAAAGCAACTAAAATGCCGCTGTAGCCATAGCCAGAAATTAATGAAGCATTTGCACTTCCATGAATAGCAGCAACTTCTACCATCCCCGCTAAGCCTGCGCAGGAGCCACCTAGGAAACTAACAATTAATGTCAGCTTTCCAACTGGTAAGCCTGCAATTTTAGCAGCGCGAATATTCCCACCGACGGTGCGTACTGCAAATCCAAAAGTGGTGCGATGAATCAGGAAATAGGCGATCGCACAGGCAACTAGTCCATAAATTAGACCGTAATGCACTCTTGTATTTGGAATACTTTGCAGCATATTAATCGCTGAAAGTGGAAAGCTAGAGGGTTTGTTCAAAGTGGAAGGATCGCGCATTGGACCTTCTACTAAGGTGTTAAGCACAGCGATCGCAATGTAATTCATCAACAAACTACTAATAGTTTCATTAACACCGCGATAGTACTTAATCGCACCTACAAACATGATCCATAGACCACCTGCGATAATTCCTCCCATCGCCATCCCAATCTGGACGATCAAAGAGGGTAAAGAAGCGATCGATAGACCGACAGCGATCGCGCCCAATCCTCCAACTATTAAAGCTCCTTCATTGCCAATAATTGTCAATCCTAACATTGCTGGCAGAGCCGTACAGAGAGATGTCAGCATTAATGGAGCCGCGCGGATTAAAGTTCCTTGCCAAGAGAAGCTACTGCCGAACGCAGATGAATAAATTGTTCCATAAATTGCGATCGGATTTTTTCCCTGAACAGCACAAAAAATCCCAAAAACAACTAGTGAGGCAAGTAAAGCTCCGATGGGGAGCAGAATATTTTCAGATGTTGAACGCCAGCGATCGCGTATATTCATATAGTTGATTCTCAAATGAATGATATACAAACAAAAGAATTTAAAACTTGCGAAGCAAGTTTTAAATTCTTTTATTGAATTTAGCCTTTAACGTTTCCGATTACACCTTCAACAAACCAATCCATTTTTTCCAGATCGGGATCTGTCTGTTTGAACTCCTTGCCCTTGGCAATAACAACTTTGCCAGTGTTATCCTTCATTTCACCAGCATAAATAATCATGCTGCCATCCATAAACTTAGCCATCACCTTTTCAGCTTCCTTCTTAGTTGCCGCACTAACAGCACTTCCAAAAGGTGAGACTTTACAGAATCCTTCCTTGAGACCACCGCGCAAAATATGAGGAATGCCTCCATCACTAAGAGTCTTACCTGCTTTAAGCAGTTCCACGTACTTGGTGTAGACATTCTTCCAATCCCATTCTGCACCAGTTAGATATCCATTCGGAGCAAGTGATGATTGGTTAGTATGATAGCCAGTGCAGAATACTTTTCTTTTCTCTGCGGTCTCCATGACAACTTTTGGGCTGTCTACATGACAGGTTAAGACATCTACACCCTGATCAACCATGCTGTTAGCGGCTTCAGCTTCTTTGACTGGAACTGACCAATCGCCTGTGAAGATGACCTGAACTGTAGCTTTAGGATTAACGCTACGAGCACCAAGGGTGTAGCTATTAATATTACGAACTACCTGCGGAATTGGCTTGGCGGCTACAAATCCTAACTTGCCAGACTTAGTTGATAGCCCTGCAACAACACCTGCAACATATTGAGCCTCATCGATGTAACCGTAGTAACTACCGATATTATTAGGAGTTTTGCCTTCCGTGTACAAGCCGCCACAATGGAAGAATTGCACCTTGGGATTAGCTGGCGCTAATTTGAGAATGTGCGGATCGAAGTAGCCAAATGATGTCGGGAAAAGAGCTGTAACACCATTTTGGTTGATCATTCCAAGCATGGTTTCTTGGACTACAGCAGTTTCCGCAACACTTGCTTCACTGAATGTCTTAACCCCAGGAAGCTTAGCGATCGCAGTTTCTCCCTCAAAGTGAGCTTGACTATAACCAAAGTCATCTTTTGGTCCAACATAGATAAAACCAATATTCAGCAAGGCAGCAGTAGGTGAACCTGTTGTACCTGGAGAACTTGTAGTAGCAGTGTTCGGGGGAGCCTGCTCAGTACAGCCGACCCAAAGTTGAGAGGTGGCTCCAAAGGCTGCTGTTGCGATCGCGCCTCGGATAAACTTGCGACGTGGAATATAAATTGGACTCATGCCTTCACACCTTGAACAGATTGAATGTACTGCGAGTAAAAAAAATTAATACAAGAAATCTACACTGATTTAGAAGCTAGCAAATATTATCTTCAACAAATGTATTACTAACTACTTGAGTCACTTAGAGATTTCCTGCAAATACAAAAGGGTGTGCCTTGCACACCCTTTTGTATTTGGAAGCTTACAATTCGTAATTAGAAGCTAAACACTGCCTGCAAGTTACCAATAAATACAGTTGGATTATCGGAGAAGTTATTAGGACTAAAGATGAAGTAAGCAGAAGGCACTAGAGAAATGTTCTTAGTGACAGGATACACATAAGACACTTCAAGATCAAGTTGAGTACCATCATTACCTCGACCAGAAGTAATTACGTTGCTACTATCTCCAAACTTGTATGGAACCGCAAAGGAGATCAAGCCAAGAGCACCTTCTTTGAACAAGTCAGGGAAAGCCGCACCTACTTGGAAAGTATACTGATTGACATTGGTGGAGCCACCAGCAGTGAGGTTGATGTTAGTAGTGCCATATCCATATCTACCAAACAGACCAAAGCCTTTGGTAACCAACCAGTCAAAGTTAGCCGCAAAAACATCTGACTGTGCATTGTTTATGCCAGTAGCAACAGTCGCAATGCCTTGAAAAGATGGAGTACCTCCAATAGTAGTTCCACCATTCCCAGCAATATTTCCATGACTGTATATGAGTCGGAGCTTAAAGGAATCGCTGGGCTTGAAACCAAGTTCTGCAGTTAAATTATTGGTGCCACCAAATAAACCTCTGCTTGGATTAGCTGCTGAAGATATAGCTCCAGGGAAAAATTCGTTACTTTCAGCCAAGTATCCAACTTTGAAATCGAATAGGTCACCGAGAGGAGTCATGAACACTGCCCCAGCTCCACGCTTAGCATCGGTCAACAATGAGTTGTTAATGGAGGCAAAAGTAGTGTTCCAAGGATAGATGAATCTGTTTCCGTCAAAGTACTTGTAGAAGTTGACGCGAGGACCGACAACTAAAGTTGCTTTTTCAAACACAGGGAATTGGTAAGAAAGCTCGCGCAAAATGAAAGTATTAGCCGATTCTCCAGCCGTTTGATTAGTAAAAGTAGTCGCTGTGGTATTGAAGAATGACCCTGTGCCATAAGCTGTTGAGTAAGCTGAATTACCATTACCAACAGCGAGTTGGGTTGTTAGACTATCCTTCCCTGTAAATGAAGTATTTAGAGTCAGCCATACCAACCCACTCATGGTTGTATTTGGCGCATTTCCAACTGGAGTTCCTGTAGGATCTTTCTTTACGTTTGCTCCTGAACCACCAGTGACGTTAAAGAATGCTAAACCACTAAGCTTGGTGGTAGTAGAGAACTGTTGAGCTTCTAGCTTCTCGACCTTTGCATCTAATGCATCAACACGACCACGTAGAGTCGCTAGTTCCGCTGCAAACTCTTCTTGAAGCTTTTGCAAGGTAGCGAGGTCTTCTTTGCTGACCTTATCGGCTAGTCCTGCGGAAATGATTTCGTTGATCTTGTCTAAACAAGCATTCAAACCAGCAGCAAATTCATAACGGCTAGTTGCTTGTTTACCGCGAAAGGTACGGTCAGGATAACCTGCAATACAGCCGTAGCGCTCAACTAAAGATTGTAAAGCAGTGAAAGCCCAATCTGTAGGCTTAACATCACTCAATTGAGATACAGAAGTGACGTTTTGAGCTACTTCCTTAGGGCGATTTAACTCTGTGTTAATAGCACGAATCGTTTGTGATTCGTTCAGCTTTACTTCTGTTACAGGAAGTGATGACTGTATTACTGGAGCAGATGTAGATTGATCCTGAACTCGAACTTGATTTTGCGTCTCAGCATTTGCGCCTGTAGCCGTAGCTAGCAAGCTCAAGCCTAATAGAACTGAGAGATTACTGACTTTTTTCATTCCTTCACACCATAAAAGAAAATATGTTCAACATTTATAACCAATTTCATAAGTTAGGTTTCGACTACCTAATATTAAGTCTAGTTACATTTGTTTGGATGCATATATTGGAAGCTAACAAAATCAGTCAAATACAAATGTATTTATAAATACAATCTAGCCCCAGTCTTCATCCCAATCATCATCAAAGTCATCTTTAACTTTTTGAGGTTTCTTAGATGCCCTAGAAATATCTTTTGTTACGCCAGCTGTTTTAGCCACTGTTTGATGTTTTGAAGGATTGGTTTTGTTGGAAAAAACAGAAAATTTCGGCACTGTTGGCAATTCAAAACCTATTGAAGCTTGCCAAATATTAATGCAGGTAGCTCCGCAGCCAGCACTGAAGATTAAAACTAGTCCTAAAGGTAATTTAATTGACTCAAATGCAAAAAAACGCAAATTAACTAGAAAAGTATTTTGGGTTGCAAAAATAGCGATCGCCATTGCTCCAATCCAAAGAAAAATATAAAGAGATAAGCGGATCATAAATGTCGCTCCTCAGTAAAAGATGAAGACTCAGTGAGATAATGCCCAAATTTTTCGACAAATTGATTGTCAATGATTGCTTGGCGCATTTGCTGGGTAAAGCGGATCAACTCAGTAATATTGTGAATTGATAGTAATGTATATCCCAAAATTTCTTGCGATCGCACTAAATGGCTAACATAAGCCCGCGAAAAATTCTGACAAGCATAGCAATTACAGTCGCTATCAATAGGCGTAAAATCGCGCTTAAATTTTTGGTTTTTGAGATTCCAGCGTTCGCCTTTGACAAGAGCAACACTATGTCGCGCAAATCGGGTGGGAATAACACAATCAAATAGGTCGATTCCTGCGGCGACGGCTTGAGCCATTTCTTTATAAGTACCAACGCCCATAAGATAACGAGGTTTATCGGCTGGCAGGAGTGGGGTTGTGGCTCTAACAATTTTTTCGATTAATTCTGGTGGTTCGCCGACACTCACGCCACCGATCGCATAACCTGGTAAATCAAACTCAATGAGTTCCCTTGCTGACTGTTGACGTAAATCTAAATAGACTCCGCCTTGGACGATCCCAAATAAAGCTTGATCATTTTTGCGATCGTGAGCCTTAATGCATCGCTCTAGCCATCGGGTGGTTCGCTGTCCTGCTAGCTTAATCGCCTCATAGGTGGAAGGGTAGGGGGCGCATTCATCAAAAGCCATGATCACATCCGCGCCTAGTTGATTCTGAATTTGAATCGATTTCTCTGGCGTGAGATTAATCATATTGCCATCACGAGGCGATCGGAACTGAACTCCATCTTCACTAATGGAACGGATCTCGCTGAGACTGAAAACCTGAAATCCACCTGAATCCGTCAGAATTGGGCCATCCCAATTCATAAACTTATGTAGGCCACCTGCTTCAGCAACAATATCTTCACCTGGTTGGAGATGGAGGTGATAGGTATTTGCTAAAACCATTTCGGCTTTGCAGTCTTTAAGTTGTGCGGGTGTGACCGTTTTTACATTCGCCAATGTGCCCACGGGCATAAAACGCGGCGTATGTACAACTCCATGCGGTGTATGGAACTGACCAACTCTGGCATCAGTGCGATCGCACTGACATTCTAATTTAAAAGTAAAGTTATTCAGAGCTTACAATCCTAATTTTAATATTTTATGTTTGTGAACAGGTTTAAACAATTTTTAATTGTATCGCACTCAGATTCATATTGTGTTACAGACGATAAAGAATCAGCAATTCTCATTATGAAACCGATTTTAGTGTTTCCAGCGCCGAAGGCGCTGGAAACACTAAAATCGGTTGTTTGAAAGCCCGCCATTGGCGGGCTTTCAAACAACCGATTCTTATAATGAGAATTGCTGATAAAGAATGCTGTTGAAGAATATTTATTTAGAAACTGCACTCAAAGCACTATATTGGCTATGCAAACCGATTTAACAACTTTGACTAGCATGGAACTTGTAAATACCGCTCTGACATTACAAGATTTACCTCCTCCTCCAGAAGGAAAAACAGGCTGGCCTTGGACAGAACAGACAGAACTAATTCTTGGCAAAATGTCTGATGGCTCAGAGTGGCCAAGAATTAGTATAGTTACTCCAAACTATAACTACGGGCATTTTATAGAGGAGACAATTCGTTCGGTTCTGCTACAGGGTTATCCTAACCTTGAATACATTGTTATTGACGGGGAAAGCAATGATGATTCTGTTGAAATAATCAAGAAGTACGAAAAATGTTTGTCCTATTGGGTTAGTGAAAAAGACTCGGGACAAAGTAATGCAATTAATAAGGGTATAAGGAAATCTACTGGGATGATTTTCAATTGGATAAATTCTGATGACATATTGAACTTGGGTTCTTTGTATAATGTGGCATATGTTTGGAAAGAAAGAAACTCGGATATTCTAGTAGGCTCTGGCAGAATAATTACCTCAGAGAAATGTATTGAATGGATACCACATCAATCAATTTCAGCATTAGATCTAGCTCTATGCTTTCAGGGCGAGGTAGGGATGTCACAGCCTTCAACTTTTTTGAATCTCAGTCTTGTTAAACAAGTTGGAGCAATGAGTGAAGACTTTCACTATATAATAGACTATAGCTTATATATCAATCTTCTTCTAAGTAAAAGTATAACTAGATTGACAACTATCAACTCATGTCTATCAACTGCTAAACTTCATGAAGGAGCGAAGACAGTTTCATCTTGGATAAAATTTGAGAAGGAAGCCATACAGATGCTTTCAAGCGTTATGACAAAATTCCCAGCTAATCAGAGGAAAGATATTAAACAGCGTATATATCAATTGTCCGTTCAAGTTGCTGTAAGAGAAGCTGCTATGAATATAGGATTTGCAGGGCTTGCTGCTCTCGTATCTTTGCTCTTTAAAAACCCTTTCTTTGTTTTTTCGCGATTTTATGTCGGAGCATTAAAAAATAAGCTTGTAGAAGCATCTATTAGGCAATATTAGTATGACTGAACTGGTTTCAATTATCATTCCTTGTTACAATGCTGAAAAATGGATTGGCGATTGTATTGATTCAGCTCTTTCGCAGACATATAAACCCATAGAAGTAATTGTTATTGATGATGGTTCTACGGATGCCAGTCTGTCTATAATTAAAAAATATGGAAATAAAATTAGATTGGCAAGTTATCCAAATAGCGGACCAAGTGCATCTCGCAATCGAGGATTTCAAATTAGTAAAGGGCATTATATTCAGTTTATAGATTCTGATGACTATATTTCTCCTGTGAAGATAAAGGAGCAAATAGAGTTTTTAAAAGTATCAGGTAAAGATCTAGTTTATAGTGATTGGTGCCATCAAGTTTATAATGATGATAATTCAATTAAATCATTAAACTACATTACAAATCAGTCTGCGGACGACATGACTTATTATGTAATTAGTAATAACACTATTCATATTGGATCTTGCTTATACAAACGTGAAGTGATTGAAAGGATGTCAGGATTTGATGAATCTCTAAGAATTGCTGAAGATTATGATTTTTTCATTAGGCTAGCATTCTCTGGAGCTAAATTTAGTTATATGGAGGGTTGCAACTATTTTTATCGCATATATAACTCAATTACCGCTTCTCATGGACAAGGAATTAAATATCCAAATTCAGTCAAATTTCTTTTGGATAAAATTAGTTTCTGTCTAAAAGAAAAAGAATTATGGAACAGTAAATATCATGATGTACTTGCTTGTAAGTATTTTTTTGTGGCTAAAAGCTATGCGATGTTAGGGGCATTCAAAGAGGCTAATACTTGCTATAAGACATCTAATGATTTATCTGGAAACCAAAAATTCAGACCAGATGGAAATTCAAAATTTGAGAATACATACAATCTACTAGGATGGAAAGCAACAATAGTATTAATGTATGCTTTTCAATTTATTTCTAATAGGTTAAGACTTACGCAAAGCGGTAAAACAAAGTAAGTTAATGTCTTTACTGATCAACTTTTTAAAGTAATAGTCAACTAACAAATGAGAATTAGTTAAGTTAGCATATATTTAGAGATTCTTAAGCAAGCGAGGTACAGTGGTTTGTTTCCCCGCCGTCGGCGGGGAAACAAACCACTGTACTTCACTAGTTTTAAAATCGCTATAATGCGATTTTAAAACTAGTGACAGTGAGTTAGTGGCTAGGAAATATTGGAAAAAAGTATAGAGGTAACTGGTTGATACCACTAACCTCTAATAGAAGGAGATACTTTTGGGGAAATACTCAAAGCGGTTGCGTGAGTCTTAATTCTTATCAGAATATTCACTTGATTGTTGAATTAGTTTTGCCACCAGCCCTGTCCATCCAGTTTGATGACTAGCGCCAATCCCTGAGCCATTATCACCATGAAAATATTCATAGAACAACACTAAATCTTTCCAGTTAGCATCAGTATCGAATTTTGATTTTTTGATTTTTTGTGGATCGTTTAAAGGGCGATCGCCATGCGTATCTCTTACAAAGATATTAATTAAGCGTTGAGATAGCTTGGCAGCAACATCATTTAAAGTCATCAAATTTCCTGAGCCATTAGGATACTCGATTTTAAAGCTATCACCATAGAAATGATGGAATTTTTGTAGGGATTCGATAATGAGGAAATTTACTGGCATCCAAATTGGTCCACGCCAGTTAGAATTTCCACCAAACAGACCGCTTGAAGATTCAGCAGGTTCGTAATCGACTCTATATTCACTACCTTTAGCTCTCCAAATATAGGGGTGATCTTTATGGAATTTAGAGAGTGCACGAATACCATATGCGCCTAAAAATTCACTCTCATCTAACATTTTGGTTAAAATGCGTTGGAGTTTATCGCGATAGCAGATCGCAAGTAACCTTCTAGCTTGCATCCCACAGGTTTCCATGCAAGAGACATTTTGAGTTAGCTCAGGATGATGGGTGATAAACCATTGCATTCTATTTTTGAATTCGGGCAATTGATCTAGTAGTTCGGGATCTAATGTTTGTACTGCAAAGAGAGGAATTAACCCCACTAGCGATCGCACTTTTAGTTTTAGTTGATTACCAGAGGGTAGATTAAGAACATCGTAGTAAAAGCCATCTTCCTCGTCCCAGAGTTCTGTATGCTTCTCTCCAACTTTGTTCATTGCATCAGCAATGTAGAGAAAATGCTCAAAGAATTTCGTGGCAATGTCTTCATAAACGTGATTCTCTTTTGCTAGTTCTAAGGCGATTGTTAGCATGTTTAAGCAATACATGCCCATCCAGCTAGTACCATCGGCTTGCTCAATATATCCGCCCGTGGGGAGTTCAGCACTACGATCAAATACTCCAATGTTATCTAATCCCAAAAAGCCGCCTTCAAAAACATTTTTTCCTTCGCGATCTTTGCGATTTACCCACCAAGTGAAGTTTAACAAAAGTTTCTGAAAAACCCGCTCTAAGAATTTACGATCGCCTTTGCCATACATCTTCTGCTCAATCTTATAAACCCGATAGGTCGCCCATGCATGAACAGGAGGATTGACATCACCAAAAGCCCACTCGTAGGCTGGGATTTGCCCATTTGGGTGCATAAACCATTCGCGAGTAATCACGTCAAGTTGTCGTTTAGCAAAATCTGGATCAATCATCGCGATCGGAATCGTATGGAAAGCCAAATCCCAAGCCGCAAACCAAGGATATTCCCATTTGTCTGGCATCGAAAGAATCTCTTCAGATTCCAAATGAAACCATTTAGCATTTCGTCCGTTGAGGCGCTCGCTTGGTGGAGTTGGTGTAGCTGGATCGCCCTCTAACCAAGGTTTTACGAGATAGTTATAGTACTGTTTGCTCCATAACATTCCTGCAAAAGCTTGTCTCTGGACATTTCGCATATCATCCGTCATCGCAAATGGAGAGATTTGTTGATAGAACTCATTAGCTTCGCGCAGTCTCGTTGCCACAATTTCGGCTTCTACTCCCAAAACGAGGACATCAGGGGCAATATCGCTCAATCGCAATCTGACAACTTTAGTCTCACCCGATGCGATCGCTAGTTCATAATGAGCAGCAGCTTTTGTGCCTTGTTGCTGAGGATTTAGCGATGCTTTACCATTGACAATATAATCATTAATGCCATCCTTTACATATTGAGAGCTATTTGCAGTTCCAAATAGCCGCTGATAGTTGGTTTCATTTTCTGTAAATAGTAATTCTTTACTCTCTGGACAATAGAGCCACATTTGCCCTAATTGCTCATGACTTGCCGCAATCATGTCTGAAGAATGAGCCTTAAGTGAGGGTTTCTTGCTATTGTCCCAAACCCAAGTATTCCGAAACCACAGCGACGGTAACAGGTGAATCGTCTGTGCGTCAGGCGCGTGATTGGTAATGCTGATTTGGATTGTTATATCCTGCGGCGAATTTTTAGCATATTCAACAACCACATCAAAGTAGCGATCGCTATCAAATACACCTGTATCCAATAACTCAAGTTCTCGTTCATTTCGACTGCGCTGTTGATTCCCTTTTACAAGTTGTTCGTAGGGGAAAGCTCCTTGAGGATACTTGTACAGATATTTCATGTAGGAATGTGTGGGCGTATTATCTAGATAAAAGTAATACTCCTTAACATCTTCACCATGATTGCCTTCGCTGCCAGTTAACCCAAACAATCTTTCTTTAATAATCGGATCGGTTCCATTCCAGAGTGCGATCGCAAAGCAGAGAAACTGATGATCGTCAGAAATACCAGCAAGCCCATCTTCTCCCCATCGATAGGCACGCGAGCGAGACTGATCGTGAGAAAAATAGTCCCAAGCAGTTCCCGAAGCGCTATAGTCTTCGCGAACAGTTCCCCATTGCCGCTCGCTAAGATAAGATCCCCATTGCTTCCAAGGTTTTCCGTTTCTAGTTTCTACTAATCTAACTTGCTCTGGATTCATCATATTTCTCTAAAGGAGTATTTCTACTTTTGCTAAGCAATAGGAATTGAGTGAAATCGCGTAAGCCTCCTATCCTAATTAGGACTTACGCAAAAATACCCTGAAAGCCTTATTTTATTCTAAAACACAAAATGGCGTAGCCATTTTGTGTTTTAGAACCCTTGCTGGGTATATTTTTAATCCACAAAAGTGTCGTCACCCTCTTGTGGATTGGTATTACCGTAGAAGTAATTCATGAATTGCTTCTACATCTACTAGTCTATTTGTAAATCCTAATCGGTCTTAACGAGCTGAGAGAGAGAGAGTATATAACTGGTTCTTAACTGCGGAGATATAGGAATCATTCGTCAAGAATGCAGCAGGTAGTCGTTTGTCGTTGACTGCTGCCTTTACCAGTTGAGCTGCGGTAATCGAACCATCGTTAAAGCCTTTCATTAGACCCTCAGAATCAGGAATACCTTGGCTTGTAAAATAGCCCTGATGCGCCAGATAAGCAAGATTGAAGGGTGTCAAGGTGATTCTCATTTTTACTTCTATGGAAGGCATTTGCATAGCATCTTGAGCTTTCGCGGCAGGAACTGTAGCAGTTGCAGAGAGTAAGAGTGCAGGCAAGAAAGCTAGAAGTAATTTTTTCATGATTTTATCTCTCGATATAGAATTTATTCTTTTGGAGAACTAATTAATGAACTAGTTCTTTTTGTATTGATCTAAGTATTTACCTTTTGCCTGAAGTCACCCTGATGTGAAAATGAGAGAATGATTAATTCTGCCTGAGAAGTTATAACTGTTTTCAAAGCCTAAAAGAATTGCCCCGCTAAGCGGGGCAATTCTTTTAATAATGACATCATAATGTTCAGTAGACATAGATTTTCTTCTAGATTTAAGAATGAAGATTTATTTAGACAAGAACTTCTGGAGAAAAGACATGAATCTCTTAGGTACAGGAGCAGTAGATTCTTGCGCTTTCGCTACCTTAGGAGGATTTCCCTGCATACCAGTGACTTCATAGACCTTAAACTCGGTTTTACCTAGGCTGAAATTACCGTTACGATTGATAATCGCTTTGTCTTTGACTTGGTTGTAGACTGATTCTGAAATCAACAAATCACTCCCAACTTCTTGATTGGCAGCTTCAATTCGACCGACTGAATTCACAATATCACCCAAAGGCGTAAGAACATTGGGCTTGCTGGGATCTATCGGAATTAAAACAGCTGCACCATAATGAATACCAATGCTCACATTTAGCGGATTGTAAGATAACTTCTTTAAGAAAACATTCAATTCCGCTATGGTTTTAAGCAATTCTAAACCCGCCCATACCGCTCTCTCTGCGGCTAAACTACTGTTTTTCTCAAATCCAAATACTGCCATAACTCTTACGCCCATGACGTTAGGAATAACCCCACCGTATTGACCCACGACTTTCTGAACTCGATGAAAATAGCGACTCATGATATAGACAATATCGTAGTGAAAGTTCACCTCATCAAAATTAGTCGCTCCGCGAATTGTGGCAACTAGCAAAGCTACATTGCGATCGCTATTTACAGCACCAGTAGCAAGCTGACCTTCGAGAATATCAATGTCCTCATTGTCAATCACCATGCGGCGAATCGAAACATCTCCCGTAACCTTAGTTTGGCAAGCAAGACGAACATGAACAGGGAAATCCAGTTTTTTAGCTAAAGCTCTTTCAGCGCTAGTTGGGGGACTACAATTTTGCACTCCATCTAAAATCATGATTCGACAAGTGGAACAATAGGCATTTCCACCGCAGACATGGGTATGCTCGATTCCATTTGCTAATAAAGCCTCTAAAACCGTATCGGATTTGTTGATTTCTATGGAACGTTTATCAGGGAGACAACTAATTTTTGACATAAGTTTAACCTCATTCATCTAATTCAATAGTTCTTTGCAAGAGGCGATCGCAGATTTTAAAAAGGCGCTAACTTGATCAATACTTGCATTAGGTTCACCAAATTGAGAAGCAGTAAGCACTGCCCCAACCCAATGTTCTGTATGCCAAAACCCATCGCCATCTAACTTAGGTAAATTACTGCGATCTTCGGGGTAAGGATAGGGAGTTACATACCAGTAAGGCTCGTTATAGCCGTCATCACCTGGAGATAGACCGACACCTACGGATTTCTCTTGTCCATTTGCTTCATCTGGGATGGAAATTAATGTTGCAATATCGAAATGATGTGGCCAAATGCGAACATTAGATGCCATAGGTTCTTGCTGGACTATATTTTGGAGAAGTTGATCTGCAATGGCATAATATTTTGTCAAATCTGAAGTTAAATGCTTGAGTTGGAAAGTTTTGCCACGGGCAAGATCACTGTCAGGGAAGTCGTTAGGTGGATAGGAAATTGGGGTGATTAGATCTCCCTCACCGCCCAATCCATTAACGATCGCCCTCGTCCAAATAAATGCTTCAGTCAATGTGCGATCGCTTAAAGCAAAGGAAGAAATAATTTGATCGCGATCGGTTAAAAAATTTAGAGTTAATGCGATCGGATCGAGAGCAAGTCGATACGACTTAATCGAGGTAATTGCGCGGGTTGTGAACCCTAGCTGCTCGTCCCAGAATAATCCTTTATTACTCGAATCTGCTAGAGCGTTGGAGATAGAGGCTAATGGCTGGATAGCATAGTGGAGTTGGATTCGCGCTTCGGCAAGTTGCTGGAAATCAAGTGTAAATGATGATTGATTAGGAATATTCATAATGTTATAGCTAAATTTTTTTGATTAAATTTTTTTGTTTAGATCTTCACTTATTTTTCAATTATCCTTAAGGCATGACCATCGGGATCTCTAACTAAAAATCCGCGCTTAAACCCAAAAGAGCGGTAAGGTATTTCAATTACGTCGGGAGAAATAAAAATTGTGCGGGAACTTCGCAATTTTTGCGCGATCGCCTTGGCATCATTGACAACTAAAGTCGTCTGCCAATGCAGTAAATCATTAGGTCGCGCATCAGGTGGGAAAGGCTTACCGTCGCTTGGTGACAAATAATCTAGAAACTCAATTCCTAAACCCGATGGCGCTCGTAAGCCACTAATGCGTAACTTTGCTCCAAAGACATTATTAAGATGCTCTTGCTCAATGCCAAAGTTTTCACTTTCACCTGCCAGTCGGAGTCCCAAAAGATCTCGATAAAACTGCAAACTAGCATCCGTATTACTGACAACGATCGCAGTATGGTCAATTCCTAAAAAGACTTGTTGGGAATTCTCTTGCCCCTTATTCTCTTGCCATTTGGGATCGCCTTTACCTTTAGGAAAATAAATGATTTCTAAATTATGCCCGTCAGGATCTTTAAAGTAGAAAGCCCGAATTCCTGCGGCGGCTTTATTTGTGTCAGGAATCCTTTGTGGCGCAGTGGAAGCATGTTGCACTTTATATTTCCGAAGAATCTCATAGGCTTTATCCATATCGCGGACTGCGATCGCAATATGTTGAAACCAGCGATCGTTACTATGTGAATCGACAGGAATCGGTCTACCCTTGGGCGTGAGATATTCCGTTAATTCCAGAATCTCCGTACCCAGCCGCATTTTTACAACCCTCAAACGCAAGCCAAATAAACCTTGGAGTCGTTCATATTCGGAGCCTAAGACTTCGACATCAGATATTTTTTGGAAGGATAAAACTTCAGAGTAAAACTGAATGGCTTTATCCATATCTGAAACTGTAATACCTACAGAGTCAACAGCAGTAATACTATTTGTTTCTGCTTGAGCAATTACAAATGGCGATCGCGCCGAGATTTGTCCTAATAAGAAAGGCTCTTGAACAGCCAGCCCAGTTGCAGTAATAGCGATCGCAAAAATTACATTCTGAAATTTAAGATTCATGATCTTTCTACTGCTCTTGATAGTTCCATAGCAGACCACCATCTACCACCATTGTCGAACCAGTAATATATCTAGCCTCATCGGATGCTAAAAAAGCAACGACAGAAGCGACATCTTCAGGTTGTCCCAATCGCCCCAAAGGAATATTTTTTAGCAATGGTTCCAATTTGGTCGGGTCGTTGAGAAGTGCCTTATTAATTGGAGTTTCGATCGCACCAGGGGCGACGTTATTGATAGTGATACCAAGTGCGCCCAACTCTACGGAAAGGTTGCGTGTCATCATCTTCAACGCACCTTTGCTGGCACAATAGGCGGTAAAATGCGGAAATGGCAATTCTTCATGAACAGAGCTAATATTGATGATGCGTCCGTTGCGTTTGCCTTCACTAATTTGATGTTTAACGAAAGATTGGGTCGCAAAGAAAACACCCTTAAAATTGATATTCATCACCGCTTCAAAATCTTTTTCGGTCACATCCCAGAAATCAGCATGTTTCTCAATCCCCGCATTGTTAACCAGAATATCAAGGGTTCCAAAATGCTCAATACTTTCATCGATCAATTTACGAACGTCATCAACCATTCCCAAATCAGCACCAATGCTATAGCCGCGATCGTTGTCACAGAAACCCTCAGCCATCATGCAATCTCCACCAGTTGCTTTGATAGCACTTAAAGTCTCTTCAGCGCCTTGGGGATTAGAGCGATAGTTGACCACAACTTTAGCGCCTTCTTTTGCCAATCGAATCGCAATACCTTGACCAATGCCACCACTGCTTCCAGTGACTAGGGCAACTTTTCCATCTAGTTTCATAAATTTTCACCGCAGTTAAATTTGCAATTATTTTGGAGAGAAATCCTCGACGGGCTAAGACCATTGAGAAAATATTGCTTTATTCTGCTTGAATAGTTACTAAACAGAGTTAGAGAGATATAAAAAGTATATTGAAATTAGCTGATACTTCAGGAATATTTTTTAAGCGATCGCTCAGTAAATCCTCATTTTGGGATTCTATTGCTTAAAATAATGGCGATCGCTTACTAATTATTTGTCTTTGCGATCGCCAATAACTTCTCGGAACTAAACAACGTAACTTTTTACTGAGTCATAGGGCTTCAACTCTCACGATACCTCCTTCAACTGCATCTATTCGCAATCCATACTTGTAGAGTAGTGACATTCCAATCAAAGGGTCAGTCTCTGATTCAGCAACATCAATTTCACGAAACTGTCCATCCCAGATAACTGTTACTGAATACAGATCAAAGAAAGTTTCGCTACCGTCACCCAAGGTCACGATGTCGGAAGCGTTCCACGGTAAATCAAGAGCAGCGATGATTGAAGATGGCAAAGTGAGGAACCCATTGAAACCTGTGTCAATGACAGCATCGATAACTTGCCTTTGCCCGTTCGCATTACCAACAACCAATGGAAGTGTTGCCTCACACCGCCGATTAACAACTCCTTGCATCATTTAGGTTTCACCAAACTCCTTGAGCCAAAGTGATAAACAGCACGGTGTCCAATACGAATAACCCAAGGTTGAGCATCAGGATATCGCTTGAATAATTCGTTAGTCGCTGGCAAAACATGATCGGCGACTTCAAAGGCTCCTGTTTCAATATCGATCGCTACGATCTTACCTGTATTACCAGATTCTACTTGCTGCCGAATGCTAGATTCATAGAGTTCCTGACCACGCCGAGCTAATTCTTCTTTGCTGTAACGCCGTTGACGAACTGACATAGCTTTTGTGTTGTTAGTTTATAGTGTCATTATAGCTTTGGGTAACAATGAAACCCTACATTTGGTACTAAAAAAGGTGTGTTACATTTCATTAACGCACCCTACAAGATTGTCGATCGCACTTAATAATTATTTGTCTTTGCGATCGCCGACAACTTTTTGGAACTCACCAACGAAGCAAATCATTTTTGAGCGCCTAATTTCGGCTGGAAACAAATAACTTTGTCGGGCTTATTCGGTTTAGCATAACGCCCCCCGTTCACCCGCCGCTAGCAACCTCTCGAACTCAGCGAAAAGACTTGAAACGGGCGGTGTGCAACGGGATTGTTATGGCACGTCTAGGTAGTCTCTTTCAATATTTTGGTATTAAGGTTGAGGCTTTGACTGTGAGGGCTGAGATGAATTCTGTAACGAAACTTTATTAGGCAAAAGCTCTATTATTTGCTTAATCGACAGCCATATTACAGCAACTGGACCCAAAACTAAATTAAAACGATCAAATTCAGAGCCCACAGAATTTAAGCAAGTCTTCAAGTCGGATGAGTTATTTATCGCTCCATTTCCCTGATTCAGAAAAATACTAAAAAACGATATATTACCAAGTTCTGGAATCAACATCAGGTAAAAGAATCTAATATTTTGGATTGCAGCAAGAATGGCTAATGCAACTAAAAGTACAGCCTGCAAAGTTGGGAAACGCTTTGTTTTTCTGTGGAACAAAAAGCTGAAAATAATAGTTAGTACAAATACTAGAATAGTTAGCATGGTTTATTTGCAGGTTGACTGAATAGTTGTTTCTTTTGCATTTCTTATGCTTGAGTAGTATTCATTTAAGGGACTCAACCATAGTTAATAAAGTAAGAAGAACCATTATCAAAGGTATAATACCAACAAGAATTCTCCAAAGAATAGGAAGGATTTGAGCTAAGAAAGGTGCTACATTTGCACCTCCAAAGATCGAAAGTAAGGTTGCAGTTACTGCAAGCCCAAAGGCAAGTAACAGAAGGTACTTCACGAAAACGAATTTGAATTTGCTTTTGATCATTGCTTCACTGGTTGTTTACTGTTAGATACACTTTAGAATATGCGATCTCACTCTATCAACACCACATTCATCAATACCTAACCGAGAACTTATTCTTAATTGGGTATCATCTTCTATATATAAACTTGCACTATACCCCTCCCAAGCACTGAGCGGCATAACTATACATCATCATGTAGATTACAGGATAAATACTTGTATGAAATAAATATCACACAACTAGTCAGATAAAGCAACCAATAAGAGTAAGAACAAACTTTTTGCAGCGGAACATACCTGAATGGAGTTTTATCGATCGCTATGCAGCATAACATTCCTAAACCAGTGCTGAAAAATCATACGCCTATAACAGACTTCAACTAGAAAGCTACGCGATCGCATTTAATTTTATCTCTCCACAACAAAATATAGTCAAGCAATGGCTCAAGAACTTTCTAGAATTCCTAACTCTCAAGATCGGGTTATCGGTAGGTGGTTACTCGCGATCGCTACTATCATATTTGGTGCTTCTAATGCGATCGCTAGCAAATTACACGATCTTGGTGATACGCATTTGATTGATGGTAGAAATCCAATCTCTTTACTTGTCTTGCCAAAGTCGAAGTCCAATATCAGCAGCTACAGTTTACACATCTGACAGCAAACTGGACTAATACATCGAGTAGAACTATTTGGACAAAGTTTACAGCATAACTCGGCGCGGCTTTTCTTTTTGCCGATCAAGCGCAGATAGATTTCTGAGGCGATGATCATTCCTAGGGGAGGCGCAACACAATAAATCCAAAAGCCATGCCATGCTTGGGCGGGTATGGCAGAACCCAAAGATCGCGCAGGATTCATACTCATCCCCGAAATTGGTGCAGCGATCGTAATATAAACCACCAGCAACATGCCACAAAACAAACCCGTCAATTGAGATAGCTTAGGATGATTTGATATCTGTAGTATCAAAGTCATCATTCCTAATGAGAGTAAAAACTCAACTAAAAAAGCTCCCAACTCACCAGCAGAGCTGGGAACTGTAGCAATGTAATTTACCGATGGATCAGCGATCGCCATACCGAGTAAAATGCCAGCAAACCAAATGCCTGAAATTGCGCCCAGAGCCTGTGCCAAGATATAAAAGCAAGCATCTATTGTGCGAATTTTTTTAAGTCGCCAGAAGGTCAAGGTCACAGAGGGATTCAGATGAGCGCCCGATCGCATTCCAAATGGGGAATAAACTATCGACATTGCAGTTAATGCAATTACTACAGCAATAAAAAAACGCCGTAACAGAGGATCTGCGATCGCTTGATGAATAGGAGAGCTAGGAAGCTGAAAAATGGCTGTAACTATGGTTGCTATAACCATAAATGTTCCTAAACAAATAGCCTCGATCGCATATTCGATTATATTCATTATCCAAATTTATAACTATGCTCTAATGGCATAACTAAGTAGTTTATAAAACTAGAGATTGTGTCACCCACTACGCGGGCGACACAATCTCTAGTTTTGGGTTTTAAATATCTAGAACTAACCTTGCAGTTTTAGGCTTAGAGATGCAAATGAGAACTGAATCACCATCAACAGAAGCCGTTGGTGCTTGCGCATACTCAACTTCTCCTTCAGAAATTTTGCACATACAAGTACCACAAACACCAATACGGCAACTATGATCGGGATAGATATCATTTGCTTCCGCAAACTCTAAAATCGTGCCATCGTTAGGACTCCAGCTCAGAGTTTTACCAGACTTCCCGAAAACGATTTCGATAGAATCATGTTCTTGGGATGGATCTTGGGCTGGTTCTGACTTCTTGGGCTTAGCTTTAGCAAAAGATTCAAATAGAACCTTATTGTCAGCTACACCCCATTCCCTCAATCCATCTCGGAGTGAATCCATAAATGATGGAGAGCCACAGAGGAAATATTCTGCATCCGTCGAACCATAAAAGTTCTGCATCTCAGGTGCAACTACATTCTTGATCAAATCAACATCCACATAGCCTTTATGCTGATAATTTCCTTCATCAGTCAAGTTAGGGCGGCTATAGCAATAAACGATATGTAAATTAGGATTACTAACTGCGATCGCATTAACTTCATCACGAAAGGCATGGAGGCTGCCATCTCGCGCACCATGCAAAAACCAAATATGTCGTTGTGGATTAAGCAAGCTAACAGCTTTTGCCATGCTAATCATGGGCGTAATACCAACACCATTACTGATTAAGACAGCAGGTTGCGAACTATTCACATCTAACACGAACTTTCCAGCAGGAGGCTTTACCAAAATAACAGAGCCTTCATGAACATGATCATGCATGAAGTTTGAGGCAATCCCCGCAGGTGCGATCGTGTCTGGAGGCGTAGGTTCGCGTTTAATTGATAGACGATAATAAGTGGATGATCTGCTGTAATCAGAAAGTGAATAGGTGCGAATTACAGGTCTCGACTGCTCAGGAATATCTAACTGAATTGTCAGAAATTGCCCAGGTGTGAAGTTGGGAATCGTCCCGCCATCCAATGGTTTTAGATAAAAAGATGTGATACTGTCGCTCTCTTTAACTTTGCGATCAATCACAAATTTACGCCAGTCTTTCCAATCCATACCACCAGTAGTTTCAACTATTGGTCTTTCTGTTACCTCAGATTTACTTTTCCCAGATGCAAGACCGCCCACTGCACCGACTGTAGCACTAGCTATTGAGGCATAAAAAATGAATTTATAGGCAGATTCATTCTTGAAGTTTACTAAAAAAATTGCAGCAGAAGCAGGTATGGTTACCAAAGAACTGAGAAACAACCCAGAAGTTATTGCCCTAACCAAGGGATTTGAGATTTGTCTAATATCTTCTAACATTGGCGGATTCCGTTATTAGTCTGATTTTACTTTTTTATAATAGTGAAATCGCTCCCACTTTTGAACTAATCTATTTGTTAATTTGTGGACAAGTTTTATTTGTAAAGTCACATTTAGAGATGTAGGAAGCTTGCCAGCTATAGGGAATGGACAACAAATCTCTAGCGCCAGTCATACTTTGCCCTAAAAACAGTATAGTCGCAAAAATATTCAGTAAAATATGCACAGTTCGCCAGCGATTTTTGCGGTCTTGGTAAATATCCTGCACGATCGCCATTGAAAAAATCATCAATAAAGCTGCGGCTATTCCATAGTAGTAGTGAGAGAAAAACCATTCTTTATCGCGACGAAAGACCTCTGGTTGAGCACCTAAGATAATTAATCCCACTCCAGATAGAGTCGCAAAAACACCACGCCATAACTTGCTTGTAGCCCGATAGAGAAATACCATCGAAGCCGTAGAAGCAATAAACAAGATCACCACAAAGGCAACCCGTGATGGCTCTTTGGTTAAAATATCGCGTTCGATCATCTTAGAAAAAATTGGGAAAGCCATGCCCAAAAGTGCTACTCCTACAACCGAGCCGCTTAGCCAATAACCGATCGCTAAATGCTCGGAGCCAACACTTGGAGGAATCTTACTCTTCTCTCCATTTGTGGTTTGCAGACGACGTTGACGAGTTAGCCAAGAACGATTGATGACGATACCAATCAATGGGAATACAAATGCAATTGCGATCGCAGGATGTAGTAAAGCTAGAGTATCTTTTAGATCCATATGATTGGTAGGTGCAAATAATTTTAGTAAAAAATAATCAATTTGCCCCCTCTCAATGTCAGAGCGGGGGCTGAGAGTGAGTGTAAATATTCGCTCTACGAAATATCAATTATTTGACTTCTTTAGCAGGGAATGTAACCACCCGACCTTTTTTCACTGCGACTACTACATCATAGGTAGCACAGTAGGAGAATGTAACATCGTTAGCTTTGTTGTAGAGACTCACCACCATGCCAGCTCCACCTGGTTGCACTCCCAAAGGCATAAGATCGCCAAAGAACCAGCGACGTAACTGATCGCCTCCACCAATCTGTCCCTTGTTTTTAGTAATGATTTCAATATGCTTCTCTGCTTCTGTCTTTTCCGCTTGGGCTGTTTTAGAAGGCATTGACTCAGCGATCGCTACGGATTGAAATTGAGGAGTGAATGAGCGCACTGCTACATCACCAACGCCGATAAAACCTGCTAAAGCGACACTTGTAAGTAGAGGGCTGAGGGACTTGATATTCATCTTAATATGCTCCTAAATTTGCTAGCTCAAACTACGATAACCAGAGATATCTGCTAAATCAGCTAATCTCTACTTCTCAATAATCGCCGAGCGCAATGATACGAAGCTGAAATCAAGTTATGAGTTGTATAAGTTTAAAATTAAAAATAATTAGGTTAAAACTCATCGTTTACTCAGTTAGAGCACAAAGTGCTCAAATCCGAACCAATAAAACTTTTGAGAGGGCTGCTTTGCAGCCCTCTCAAAAGTTTTATTGGTTCGGTTGCTCGAAAATCACTGTAATTACTGATGTTACGTGGAAGTTTCTAAAACCTCACCCCTAGCCCCTCTCCTTGCAAAGGAGAGGGGAACAAGAAAAAGCTCTGGCTCCCCTTCTCCTTGTAAGGAGAAGGGGTTGGGGGATGTGGTGCATTTTTCTTTCCACGTAACATCACTTACTAAGACGCAGAACGTAGCCGATACCGCGAACAGTTTGAATTAGTCGGCAAGTATTATCAATTTCTAACTTTTGCCTGAGAGTACGAACATAAACCTCAATCACATTAGAATCACCGCCAAAATCATAACCCCAAACATTTTCTAAGATCTGATCGCGAGTCATAACCTGCTGGGGATGAATCATGAGATATTCCAACAACTCAAACTCTCGCACCGTCAATTCGATCACTTTTCCAGCACGCAAGATTTCGCGTGTACGGAGATTTAAACTTAGATCTTCAAATTGGAGCGTGTCACTATCTTCTGCTTTAGTGCGACGTAAATTAGAACGGATTCTGGCAAGCATCTCTTCAATACTAAAAGGCTTGATTACATAATCATCAGCCCCAGCATCCAAACCCGCCACGCGATCGCTAATATCATCCTTTGCAGTAACTAAAATGATCGGGACTTTACTACCAGTAGCTCTCAATCTTCGACAAATTTCTACTCCCGATAATCCTGGCATCATCCAATCCAAAACTACTAAATCAGGTTGATCCTGTCTAGCTTGAGTTAGTCCATCTAAGCCATTGTGAGCCATGCTCACCTGATAGCCTTCGCAAGTTAACTCCATTTCAACAAACTGGGCTAGTCTGACATCATCTTCTATTAAAAGGATTTTAGTTGACATAAATTTCTAAGTATATTAAACATAATGAGTAATACCAAAACACAAAATGGCTACGCTATTTTATGTTTTTAAAATCCTTACAGGGTTTGGTTTTTAATCCAAAAAAGTGTGACAAAACTTTTTTGGATTGGTATTCGATGTGAGTGGCTTAGACATCAAGCAATACTCACGAGAGATTTGAGAATAATCTTAAAGATACTACCTTCACCTAGTTGAGAATACACATTGAGAGTTCCTCCCATACCTTCTACCAAAACTTTAGCGATCGCCAAACCCAAGCCTGCTCCGCCCGTGTCACGATTTCGAGAGCGATCAACTCGATAAAAAGGGCTAAAAATATTGAGTTGATCTTGAAAGTCAATACCACAGCCACGATCACAGATACTAATCGCTACACAATCTCCTGACTTTTCTAATTTAATCGTAATTGCAGTATCCGAATACTTCACAGCATTATCAATCAACCTTAATAAAACTTGTTTGAGTCGATCAGCATCAGCTAGCACCAAAATATTTGACTCCTCAGATTCAACGATAATTTCACGCGATTTGACTTGCTGAGAAAAAGCGATCGCTTCGGATATTAGCCCATGCAATGGTACTGGTTCGCGGCGCAAGCAAATAGCGTGACATTCTAACCTCGCTAGATCAAGAGATTCTTGTAATAATTGAATGGTATGCTTCATTTCAAACATGGCGATCTCCAGCGCATTTTTTTGGAGATCGGTAAGGTTTTCATTACGGCGGTATATACTTTGCATATAACCATAAACCAGCGTTAATGGCGTTCGTAACTCATGGGAGAAGTTTCTAATTAGTTGTATTTGCTGAGCTTGCACTTCATCAAGACTGACCATCTGATGGTTTGCAGATGCCTCATGCGCAGAGGTCAAAGTAAAGTCACTCATTTCAAATCACGGTATTACAAAAAAATTAGCGATCGCGATTGCTCGCCATCTCTCCTCAATCATTAATCCCAATTCGCAAAAGTGTCATCACACTTTTGTGAATTAAAGACTAAACCTAGCAAGGGTTTTAGAAGTACAAAATGGCGTGGCTATTTCGTGCTTTGGTATAGGCTGTAGCATATAAAGTATGGAAAGATCTATATCCTGCACATAAAATAGAAATTGCTGATATCAAAAAAATTATATTTATATAAATAATTATTACTCCTCTAAATCGTTTCAATATGATTTACCTTTAAGTAATTAATTAGTTGACGCTGAGTTTTAGCTGAGTATATTTTTATGAAATACCTGAACCGCCTTTACATCTCCATACTGAAGGTCGTTAAAGTATTTCTAAATAGCATTAAACACAATATTTCAGCTTTGATGCCTCAGTATCGAGCTAACATCAAAAGACAACAGCGAACCTTAGAAGTACTATCATCGCTCAGTTATCGTACAGGCGAGTTGAAAGGATATCTCCAACTAGTAGCAAGTAGCGTTAGTGAATTACTTGACTTGGACTGGGCAATTGTCACCTTAAGTCGCGAGGGATTTGGTGGAGTCGCAGCCAGTTCTATTGACTTAGGTGATGCAGCAGAACAGCAATTTGAGCTTCATGGCACGCTCTCAGAAAGTGTTATGAATTCTGGTCGATGCCTCTTTGTAGAAAATACATCTATTTTTAAAGATTTAGGTGAAACACCAGAAGGATATTTAGCTTATTTAGGTGCACCATTGAGACTACCCAATGGAGAAATTATTGGTACAGTCTGTTCGTTTAACCGACGACCACGCAAATTCACGCGCGAAGAGATGAGCTTGGTGGAGATTTTTGCTGAACGCGCTGCGACAGCTATTGACAACTATAATCTCTACCAAAAGCAACAAGAAATTAATCTAGCGTTACAATCTGAGATCAATGACCGACAAGAAGCAGAACAAGCATTAAGGAAAAGTGAAGAGCAATTACGCTTGATTGCCGAAAATTTGGAGCCGCTAGTATGGCTGTATTCCCATGATGGCAAGCCAATTTACATGAGTCCCATGTTTGAGAAAGTATGGGGAATTCCTGTCGAACAATGGTATGAGGATGGCTCAGTTTGCTTAAATGCAGTTATTCCTGAAGATCGAGAGATGGTATCAATAGCATTCAAGAACTTGTTTTTAGATGGTAGTAGTTACGATCTTGAATATCGGATTATTCGACCAGATGGAGGTGTCAGGATTATTCGAGATCAGGCCTTTCCGATTATTGATAAAAATGGGCAAATCTATCGAGTCGCGGGAATCGCTGAAGACATTACCCATCGACAACAAGAGCAACAGCGCACAATTAAAGCGATGGAAAGACTCTCCGAGATTGGCGAACTAGCAACCACAATCATCCATGAAGTCCGTAATCCCTTAACCACAGTGCTAATGGGGCTAAACTACTTTTATCGAATGGAATTGCCTGAAAGCGCGAGGAAGAGATTGACGCTAGCCTTAGATGAAGCAGAACGTCTTAAGCGACTTTTAAATGAGATTCTGCTCTATGCAAAACATGAGGTTATTCAGCCCGTTCCAGTTGATATAAACAAACTAGCTATGGAGTATATAGAAAATATTTCTAGTACGCCAGTTGCCATTGGCAAGCAAATAGTTTTTGAGCCAATGCCTGAATCCCTGATAGTCTTCGGAGATAAAGATAAATTAACTCAGGTCTTGATCAATCTATTGCAAAATGCCTGTGAAGCAGTACCAGAAGGAGAAAAAATTTCTGTAAGTTTTTCCTCTTTGACCAGTTCTCGCCAAATTTGTTTACAAGTACAGAATAGAGGCACACCTATTCCATCTGACATTTTACCCAATTTAACCAAACCTTTTATGACGACTAAACCCGATGGCAACGGATTAGGTTTAGCGATCGTCAAAAAAATTGTAGAAGCTCATGGCGGCAAATTAGAAATTGAATCTTCAGCGATCGCAGGCACGATCGTTAGTGTTTTATTGCCGATAGCCACATGAGAGACTTATCCGTAGGGTGGGCCTCTTACAATTTTCTATATAAATTCATCCAATAGAGATCGCTCTCCGTACTACTTATAACAATGCATAAAGTTAAAGTTCCAATAGTTTAGATAGTTTCACGGAAAGTCTATGAATATGTTTCAGCGAAGTTTATATGTTTGTGGCGGCATTATTGGCAGTCTTGCGATCGCATCTTTATTTTTGAGTTCGCTTGTTTCGGTAAAGGCGATTAATACTGAGCCTCGTAACTCTGGGGCTAGAGCAACTCAAACTTCTACTGCTAGCCCTATTATCAATCAGAAAGGAATAAAGACAGCCGTATTCGCAGGAGGATGCTTTTGGGGAACAGAGGCAGTATTTGAGCATCTAAAAGGAGTTTCCAATGTTGTTTCTGGTTATTCTGGCGGAAGTGCTGCAACTGCTAATTATGAAGCTGTCGGTTCTGGACAAACTGGACATGCTGAATCCATCATAATTACCTACGATCCTTCCCAAATATCCTATGAGAAGCTTCTTGAAGTCTACTTTTATGTAGCGCATGACCCAACCCAACTAAATCGGCAAGGGCCTGATCGCGGTACTCAATATCGTTCGGCTATATTTTTCACAAATAGTGAGCAGCAGCAGATTGCAGCAGCCTATATAGAACGTCTCAACCAGACCAAAAGTTTTTCTAAACCTGTTGTAACTCAGTTAGCTCCTTTAGAGAGTTTTTATGCAGCAGAGGATTACCATCAAGATTTTATTGTTCACAACCCCGACTATCCTTATGTAGTCGCTCATGATCTTCCGAAACTTGCCCAGTTAAGAAAGCAGTTTCCTGAAATATATAAAGAGTAAAGTTTAACCTGTTAATAAAGAGCCAATTTTTGGTGGCGTGGCGAAGCCACGCCACCAAAAATTGGCTCTTTGTTTTACCGTTAGTCCATATAGCAATGTGAGATAGCTAGGATAAATCGAAACCCAAATTAATAAAGGCGGAGCAAAGCTCCGCCTTTATTAATTTGGGTTTTATGTCCTGAGCAAGGCATACATTGCTATAGGTTACAACGATGACAATTAATTACTAGACTGTAGGGTAGAAATCAAAGGTCACCTTCCAGCACTTTGCTCTGACAAAAAACTCACATTCTGAATTTTAGCCAAATCCATGCCCACCCTGCTAGTCAAAAATATCCATACCTTAGTCACCATGAATCGCGATCGCAGCGAGATCCGTAATGCAGCTATATTTGTCAGAGATAATGCGATTGAGCAGGTGGGACTCACCACCGAATTACCCCAAACTGCCGATGAGGTGCTGGACTTACAGGGGAAACATATTGTGCTGCCAGGGCTAGTTAATACTCATCACCATTTTTATCAAGTTCTCACCAAGGTTATCCCCGCCGCCCAAGATTGCACTTTGTTTAATTGGTTGCAGGCTCTTTATCCCATTTGGGGAAGGCTCACGTCTGAGAGTATTTATATCAGCGCTCAGATGGCAGCAGCCGAACTAATTCTCTCTGGTTGTACAACAGCAAGTGATCATCTTTATATCTATCCCAATGATTGCAAACTGGATGATGAGATTGCAGCAATCCAAGAGATTGGAATGCGATTTCATGCTAGTCGCGGTAGTATGAGCGTCGGTGAAAGCCAAGGTGGACTTCCCCCTGATGCTTTAGTTGAGAAGGAAGTTGATATTCTCAAAGACTCGCAAAGACTGATTGAGGAATATCATGATCCTTCACGCTTTGCGATGTTACGGATGACTTTAGCGCCCTGTTCCCCATTCTCTGTCTCCCCAGACTTGATGATCGAGTCAGCAAAAATGGCGCGATCGTATACCAGTGTGAGATTGCATACACATCTAGCCGAAAACAAATCGGATGTAGACTATAGCCTCGCCAAATTCGGCAAAATACCTGGAGACTATGCTGAGTCTGTTGGCTGGCTAGGTGATGATGTCTGGCACGCCCATTGTGTAAAGCTGAGTGATGACTCGATCGCACAATTTGCCCGCACGGGGACAGGTGTAGCACATTGTCCTTGTAGTAATACTCGTCTTGGTAGTGGCATTGCTCCAATCAGGAAAATGCTGAATCATGGTGTGCCAGTGGGCTTGGGTGTAGATGGCTCTGCTTCAAACGATACTGGCAATCTTTTACAAGAAGCTCGTACAGCTTTTTTATTAGCACGGGTGAAGGATTGTGATACCACATCCATGAGTGCTAGGGAGATTTTGGAGGTTGCCACTCTTGGTGGTGCTAGGGTTTTGGGTCGTGATGACATTGGTGCGATCGCACCAAATATGGCGGCGGATTTTATAGCGATCGATATTGAGCGATCGCAATTTGCAGGAGCACATCACGATCTGGTTGCAGCTTTAATATTTTGCCCAGTCCCGTCAGTGGACTACAGCTTTATCAATGGTCGTAAGGTCATTGATCGCGGTCAGTTAACCACGCTTGATTTACCAACGCTGATCGAACGTACAAATAAGATTGCGCGTAAGCTAGTTGAGTAGACGAAAAGGTGGGGCGCAATGCGCCCCACCTTTTCGTCTGCGAGATATTTTTAGCGCCGTAGGTGCTAAAAATATCAAAATTAGTTGTGGCGAAATAGTTGACTAAATGCGATCGTTATCTGCTATATTAATTGAGGTCAAAAAAACAGACTAAAAAAAGGGCGCTTAGCTCAGTTGGTAGAGCGTCTCGTTTACACCGAGAATGTCGGGGGTTCGAGTCCCTCAGCGCCCATAGATAAAAAAGAACTCAGCTAAGAGAGCTGAGTTCTTTTTTTTGGATTTTTAAGCATTATTTTAGATGTATTTCTGAAGGGATTTAGACAACTTCAAGTCAGATATAGCAATGTAAGCTTTGCTTAGGACATAAAACCCAAATTAATAAAGGCGGATCTTTGCTCCACCTTTATTAATTTGGGTTTTGATTTGTCCTAGCTATCTCTTACATTGTTATACCTTCAAAAAGAAGAATATTGAAAGATATCCTGTTTTTAGGGTTGAAGTCTTTTCAGGTAGGGGATTTGAGTAATTTAAAAAATATAATCATAAACTTAATACTCCCTTCCCACCAAAAGAATAGGTGGCATAAAGTGAAAAATTAGAGAGGGTATGGCGAAGCCGCACTCTCTCTAATTTTTCACTGTGGAGGGAGTATGTAAGTTTGTTAACGTCTTAATTAACGTCAAACAAAAACTTTTAAACAAAAAAAGTTATCAAAAAGTTATATAAAGTCATCTTTTTCGCGTTGATCAGGTAAAATCTGATATGTAGCTAAAGAGCCAGAATTTATATGTTGCTAAAGTCATACAAAAATATTCTGCCAGCTTCGGTTGCCTTCATCGGGGGGATGATTTTTGCAGTCGGTCAACCAGAACTAGCTTTGGCAAATAATCAAGCGGGATTTACCCCAACTGATCGTCCAAAACCACAACGTACTCAAGGTGGAGGCTCTCGCTTACACTTTAAAGTTATGTTTTCTAAATATCAATCATTGCCTTTACAAAATCCTATTTTGTAAAATTTTGTTTTCTATCTAGTGCCATCAGGTCTTTAAGATCAGGCAAAAATAGCTATAGCGTCATTTCAAGACTCAGTTAATAATACAAATTGAATTGTATCTTTAACATGGTTTATAGGTTAGTTCATCTATAAGATATAAAGAAACCGCCATAATGCTTAATTTCAAAAAAAAGAAGGACATGCTCAGCATGTCCTTCTTTTTTGATTTTGCTCATATTTAGCCTACGACAAAGGGCTTGCATACATCAAAGTATTAATTTGGTAGGATTAAGGCGATTTGATATCAGTATTAAAACTTAGCGACCCTTACCTTAGCTTTTAGCCGATTAAGGAATTATGGCTATAAGTTAGGCTGAACGAAGCAAGTTCAACTAAACTTCTTTAAATGATCGCTATTAAAACTTTAAAGTCAAGTTGGGAAAAATTACCACTTAGATTCCAGCAGTGGGGAGGTTTTTTCCTGTCTAGTGGCAGCATATATTTGTTAATATTCGGGCTGCGCTGGCTAGGGTGGTTGCAGCCTAGTGAATGGGCTGCCTTTGATCTATTTATCCAACTTCGACCTGCGGAGCCAGTGGATGAAAGAATTATTATTGTCGGGGTGCAAGAGTCTGATATTCGTTATTTGGGCAACTGGCCTGCGTCTGATCATGTACTTGCCAAAATTTTGCGCAAAATCCGCGATCAAAAACCCAAAGTTATTGGCTTAGATCTTTATCGAGATATTCCTGTAGGTGATGGCTACGCAGAATTAGAGCAGGTATTCAAAACCACTCCCAACTTGATTGGCATCGAAAAAAGTATTGGCGATCGCTTTAGCCCTGTCATTAATCCACCACCCGCTTTAAAAGCATTAGGTCAAGTGTCGGCAAATGACATAATTATCGATCCTGACGGAAGATTGCGCCGTGCTTTACTGTATCCAGTGCCTGAAGGGAATGAAGGATTGCCAAGTCTAGGTTTAGCGATCGCGCTTAGATATTTAAAAGATCAAGGGATAGAACCACCACCGTCAGAATCCAGATATTTACAACTTGGCAAAACGATTTTTAGACCTTTAGAAAGCACTGATGGTGGATATATTCATGTTGATGCTGGTGGATATCAAGTTCTGATGAACTACCATGGCTCCTATCAAAAATTTCGCCATATTTCCCTTGAAGATATTTTAGAAAATCGCATTGATCCGCAACTAATGCGCGATCGCATTGTTCTGATAGGCCCTCAAGCATCTAGTCTCAATGATGTTTTTTATACTCCCTACAGCAGCAATTTTATAACCTCACCCGCTCAAATTTCGGGAGTAGAATTTCAAGCAAATATTGTCAAATTGGTTTTGGGCGCAGTACTTGATAATCGCCCTCTATTTAGAGTCTGGTCAGATATTTGGGAAGAGCTATGGATTGCAGCTTGGGCAATTGCTGGGGCAGCAATTATTTGGATATTCTCGACTAGACGTTTGATTTTTCTCACTGGTGTTGTGATCTCCTGTACAGGTTTTCTAATTGGTGGGAGCTATTTACTATTTCTATCAGGTTGGTGGATACCAGTAGCACCTGCTTTGTTTACTTATATCGGCTCCATGCTTGTGATGCAGAGCTATATGTATATTTCACGACTGCGGGAGCTGAATTCTGCTCTTTCTGATTCAATCGAACTACTTGCTCATGATGCTTCCCATGATGCCTTAACAGGTTTACCAAATCGCAATCTATTTATGGATCGTGTAGAACATGCGATCAAATATAGTAAACGCCATTCTAATTATCTGTTTGCAATCTTTTTTATTGACTTAGATCGATTCAAAATGATTAACGATAGTCTTGGTCATAGTGTCGGTGACCTGTTTTTACAGGCGATCGCTGAACTTTTGCAAAGTTGCTTACGCTCAATCGATACAGTTGCTAGGCTTGGCGGTGATGAATTTACGATTCTCGTTGATGACATTCAAGATGTGGGAGAAGCATTAGTAGTAGCCGATCGCATTCTCAATAAGTTTCTATCTCCCGTAATCATCAAAGGTGAGGCGATTTTTCCCAGTGCAAGTATTGGTATTGTGATTAGCACGCCCGATTATGATAATTGTGCTGATTTGCTGAGGGATGCTGATATTGCCATGTACCGTGCTAAATCTCTGGGCAAAGGACGTTATACTCTTTTTGATCAGGAGATGTATGAACAGACTCTTAGATTAACTCAGTTAGAGAGTGAACTGCATTACGCTCTCGAGCATCAAGAGTTTGAGCTTTACTATCAGCCAATAGTTTCTCTAATCACTGACGAATTATCAGGATTTGAAGCGCTCATCCGCTGGAAGAACCCTAAACGTGGTTTCATTTCTCCCATAGAGTTTATTCCCCTTGCTGAAGATACAGGATTAATTATTGCAGTTGGTGATTGGGTTTTAAAAGAAGCCTGTCAACAACTAAAAGCTTGGCTACATCAATTTCCTGAAGCAGCAAATTTGAAGATGAGCATTAATTTAGCTAGCCATCAAATTCGCGAACCTGATTTGTTAGATAAGCTCGATGTTATTCTTGCAGAAACTGGTGTTGATGGCGGTTCTATCCGTTTAGAAATTACGGAAAGTACGTTGATGGATCAAGGTGAGCAGACGATCAATAAACTGGCTCAATTGAGGGCGCGAAACATTCAACTTAGTATTGACGATTTTGGACAGGGCTATTCTTCCCTGAGCTATTTACATCGGTTTCCAATTAATATTCTCAAAATTGATCGTGCTTTTGTAAATCAAATGACTGACGGCGGTGAGAACATCGAAATTGTCCGCACAATTACGATGTTGGCACATACTTTAAATATGAGTGTTGTTGCTGAAGGTGTAGAGACAGAGCAGCAGGTGGAAATTTTAAAAAAATTGGGCTGTGAGTTTGGTCAAGGATATTTATTCTCGCGACCTCTACCTGCATCTGCCGCCGAGCAGGTGATTGCTAATAGCTCTAAATTGATCGCGCTTTCTCAAACAGACTAAGATCTTCTTTTGTTGAGGTGCGGCTCCGCCGCACCTCAACAAAAGAAGATCTTAGCTGGTTTGCTTATAGCCTAATTTCAAGAAAATATTTTCTAAAGTTTCTTGAGTACGATGGAAATTGGAAATAGGAATCCCCACTTCGATCAAAGACTTTAGCAACGCAGCGCAGTCTTCAATACTGCCAATAAACTGAACTCGTACACTCGGAACATCTGATAGAGCTTCTACCTCCTGTACTCGCTCCGATTTTCTTAAAGCGGTTTGTAAATCCTCAAGATTGCCTAAGGTCGAGATTAGTAATTGTTGCTGGTCTTGATTACTGCGATCATAGAGCGCTTGTAGTCTTGAGCTTTCAACTAAATGTCCTAGCTCCATAATCCCAATCGAAGTGCAAATTTCGGCAAGATCGCTCAAGATATGCGATGAAATCAGAATCGTCATCCCTTGCTGTTGCAGAGATTTGATAATATTGCGAACCTGCACCCGTGCGAGAGGATCGAGTCCCGATACAGGCTCATCCAATAACAACAAAGTGGGATTATGAATAATACTTCTTGCAAGACTAAGACGTTGCTTCATTCCTCGCGAGAGCGTAGCAATTAGTTCATTCTTTTTTTGTTCTAGCTCTACTAGCTCAATTACTTCATACAATCTTTGCGATCGCTGTGGATCTCTTAGAAAATATAAACGAGCAAAATAATCGAGATAATCCCAAACTGTTAGGTCATCATAAAGAGGAAAATCATCGGGTAAATAGCCTAGTTGTCTCTTCAGTTCAGGGTTGTTTTGACCACGCAAAAACCGTGCCCCATTGATATAAATTTCGCCAGCGGTTGGCTCCTCAGCAGCAGCGAGCATCCGAATCAATGTTGTTTTACCTGCACCATTTGGTCCGATCAGTCCATAAACTTCACCGCGATCAATCTGCAAATCGAGATGATTCACCGCAACGTGATTGTCAAACTGTTTTGTCAATCGGTGAGTGCGAACGGTCGGTACTGCTGTCATGAGATTGCCACAAAAGTTATAGCCATGTTAACCTTCACATTGCAAATTGTGAATATATACTGCACAATTTTAAAATCAAAAGAGAATGCGTTCGATGAAAAATGTGATGTTTGTCTGTCAAGACAATACCTATGCTCAGATAGCTAAAGCTTGGATATGCGATATTGTCGGGGAGCAAATTTTTGTAGCGAGTGCAGGATTAGCATTCGGTCAATGTAGTCCATATATTGCGCGGGTGATGAATGAAGTTGGTATCGACATTAGTGATAATGATCCTCAACTTCTCAGCGATTACGAGCCATATAACTTTGATACTGTAATCTCACTATGTACGATGAGCATGAGACTGCCAGAACAATGGATGATGTGTAGAAGCTTTGATGAATGGATTGTACCTCAACCAGAAGAAGAATCATTGGAAGCATACCGATATATCAGAGACGACATTAGAGATAAAGTTGAAGTTCTTTTAAGCTATGCCTAAAACCCAAAGGAGAGTTACAGCGCTTTGCACTGTAACTCTCCTTTGGGTTTATAGGTTCGTTAATTAGTTAAGATTTTTGCGAAAATTTTGCGATCGCATAGACAAATCACGAATAATGCCAGTCACTAACGCATTAGCGGTTATCATAGACAATGTTCAAAATCACGATTTTATAATCAAGTCTTCTCGAAAAACATGATGCGTAGTCACTATTGCGGTCACCTCAATGCCGAACAGATCGGACAAACAGTAAGCTTGTGCGGTTGGATCGATCGCAGACGGGATCATGGTGGCGTGATCTTTTTAGATTTGCGCGATCGCACAGGAATCTTGCAAATCGTCAGCGATCCCCAACGGACTCCCGTCTCCTATGAACTTGCAGGGGAAATGCGAAATGAATATGTAGTCCGAATTATCGGTAAAGTTTCTAAACGCCCAGATGAGTCACTTAATCCCAAACTTGCCACAGGTGAAGTCGAGATTTATGCTGAATTGATTGAATTACTCAATGCTGTCAGTAAACCCCTACCATTCCTAATTTCTGAAGCTGACACGATTAAAGAAGAATTGCGTCTTAAATATCGCTACCTCGATATGCGTGGTGAGCGTCTATCCAGCAATCTCAAGCTCAGATTTGAGGTTGTTAAATCGATTCGGCGCTTCCTTGAAGATGAATATAACTTTATGGAAGTAGAAACACCGATTCTTTGTCGTTCTACACCTGAAGGTGCAAGAGATTACCTAGTACCAAGCCGTGTGAATGCAGGACAATGGTACGCGCTGCCACAGTCGCCACAGTTATTTAAGCAATTGCTAATGGTAGGTGGTTGCGATCGCTATTATCAAATTGCGCGATGTTTCCGTGATGAAGATCTTCGCGCCGATCGCCAGCCTGAATTTACACAACTGGACATGGAAATGAGTTTCATGTCCCAAGAAGAAATCATTGAGCTAAATGAGAATCTAATTCGCTATGTTTTCAAAACCGTTAAAGGTGTAGAACTTGGCGATTTCCCTCGACTCACCTATGCCGAATCAATGGATCGCTATGGCTGCGATCGCCCTGATACTCGCTTTGGCATGGAATTGGTAAATGTCACTGATTTGTTTGCTAATTCAGGGTTCAAAGTGTTTGCCAACACGGTCGCTAATGGCGGAATGATTAAAGTCCTGCCTGTAGTTGGCGGTGATGCATTGATTTCTAATACACGTATTAAGCCAGGTGGTGACCTTTCCAATTTAGTCGCTCAATATGGTGCAAAAGGTCTAGCCTTTATCCGCGTCCGCGAAGATGGTGTCATCGATACAATTGGCGCTCTCAAAGATAGTCTCACCGAAGAAGTTAAGAAGGAACTGCTAGAACGCACAGGCGCAACCGCAGGCACGATCTTGCTATTTGGTGCTGGCGAAAAGGCGATTGTTAACGAATCACTCTATCGTTTGCGCCTAGCACTCGGTCATGAGTTAGAACTGATCGATCATAATAAACTCAACTTTGTCTGGATTACTGACTTCCCAATGTTTGAGTGGAATGCTGACGAGAAAAGATTGGAAGCCCTGCACCATCCTTTCACCTCGCCTCGTCCTGAAGATATTGCCGATGGTCAGCCCATTGATGTTAATACGATCGCTCTAGCCTATGACCTTGTACTAAATGGTACAGAAATCGGTGGTGGTAGTATTCGTATCCATAAGCGTGAAGTCCAAGAAAAGGTATTTGCTGCGATCGGGCTGAGCGATGAGCAGGCAAAAGAGAAGTTTGGCTTCCTAATGGAAGCATTTGAGTACGGAACTCCTCCTCATGGCGGACTAGCCTTTGGGCTTGATCGCTTGGTGATGCTCATCTCTGGCGCAGACTCGATCCGAGATGTGATCGCCTTCCCGAAAACACAGCAAGCACGCGACCTATTGACTGAAGCACCATCAAGTGTTGATGACTCACAGCTAAAAGAACTACACGTTAAATTATCTTTACCTCCTGCTAAAACAAATTAAATAAAGGGCGCTTTGCGCCCTTTATTTAATTTTTGGCTCCCATTGGTCTAAATGCTTGCCAATTGCTTTGAGTTAGTTAGACAAATCAAACCCAAAAGAGTAATGGCGGCACTTCGCGCCGCTGTTTCTCTTTTGAATGTGTCCTAAGCAAAACTTACATTGTTATAATTAATGTCTGAAACAAGCTATATCCCTCGCGTGACGATTAATATGTTTTTTTAGCTGATATTTATCTACTTATCTACCCAGACAAAAAGTATAATAAATGACTAGATATGTTTGCAATTAAGAACATATATGACATCATATTATTTTTGAGGCTCTCTCCATGAAGCGTCCCCAGACACTTGCTGAGATTTTAGCTAGCGATCTCCCTGGTGTTATTGCTGACTTTCAAGGAATTATTGTTGAGGTCAATGAGCATTTTGAAATATTTACGGGTTGGCAAAAGCAGGAAATAGTTGGACAACTGATCTCAGTAATTTTGCCAAGCTATTTTCGAGAGTCCCATCATATGGGGTTTTCTCGTTTTACTGCATCAGGTGTTGCGACCATTCTTAATCATCCCCTAGAGCTTAAAGTTATAACCAAAGATGAACGAGAGATTCTTTCAGAACATTACATTATTGCTGAAAAACAAGACGAAAAATGGAGCTTTGGTGCAACACTTCGTTCACTAGAATCTTAATTTTTTTTAGTCAACAATCCTAAGATTATATCCATGGAATCTACTCCTTCTCAACTACAGGAACTGCGATCGACTCTAGGGAAAATGGAAATCGCTCTGGGTGCGGTAGATAGTGCGATTGTGTGGACTAATGCAGAAGGACGTATCCAATGGTGTAATAAATCTTTCGATCGCTTAGTTGGAAAATTACATATTATGATTCTTGGTAAAGAATTGCCGACACTTTTGCCTCTGTATTATGACGGAGTTCTTGTACCAGCCGAAAAATATCCCGTGGCATTAGCAATAGAGAAGAAGGGGAAATTTAGTCAGAGTTACGAGTTCCATCTAGGAGAACATGGCTCGATTATTGAAGTTGTATCTACCTATGTAGAAATAGTAGCTAACGAGCCAAAAGAGATTAGTGTAGTTATCGCAATTAATGATATTACTGAACAACAACGAACCCAATCATTGCTCCTGCAAGCTAAAATAGAGTCAGAGCATAGGGTTGAGCTTAGGACACAAGAATTAGTTGAATTAAACAAGCGGTTAAATCAACAAAATTACGAACTTCAGCTAGCTAAGCAAGTAGCAGAGGACTCTAACGAGGAACTGGCTCGCGCTACTCGGCTGAAGGATGAATTTCTTGCTAACATGAGCCATGAATTGCGAACTCCCCTCAATGCTATCTTAGGAATGTCTGAAGCATTGCAAGAGCATGTTTTTGGTGCAATTAATCAAGAGCAGAAAGACTCCCTAGAAACCATTACCAGCAGTGGAACCCATCTATTGGAATTGATTAATGACATTCTAGATGTTGCCAAAATTGAATCGGGACAAGTCGAGATTGACTGTTCGCAAACTGAGATCAATGAACTATGTCAATCGAGTTTGCCATTTGTTAAGCAGCAAGCATTACGAAAACGCATTCATCTGGAATTAAAAATCGCCCCTAATTTACCAGAATTATTTGTCGATGAGAGACGTATTCGCCAAGTTTTGATTAATCTGCTCAGTAATGCGATTAAGTTCACTCCTGAAAAAGGTCGGGTGTCATTGGCGGTTAGTCTCCAGCAAAATCCAGCAAAAATCACGAATGAAATCATGAGCGAAATTAGATTTGCCGTAACTGATACAGGGATCGGCATCTCACCTGAAAATATGCAAAAATTATTTCAACCCTTTGTCCAAATAGATGGAGCGCTCAATCGTCAAAACACAGGCACTGGCTTAGGTCTGGCGTTAGTTAAGAGCATTGTAGAGATGCATAACGGCACGGTAAGTGTAACGAGTGAAGTGGGCGTAGGTAGTTGTTTTACGATCGCACTTCCCTGCGAAAATATATCAATGTCATCGCCTATATTTACAAATCAACTTACAAATCAATCCACAGGTTCATTAGAGCCAAGTCCTGACAATGGAATTGCTGAGGGGTTGCCCATACTATTACTTGCGGAAGATAATGATGGGAATAAGCTGACAATCTCTAGATACCTCAAAGCCAAGGGTTATCAATTGTTGTTTGCCAAAGATGGTCAAGAAGCGATCGATATTGCAAAGGCAATGCGCCCTGATTTAATCTTAATGGATATTCAAATGCCCAATATTGACGGGCTAGAGGCAATCAAAATCATTCGTAGAGACAATATTCCTGAACTAGCGAACATTCCCATTATTGCCTTAACTGCTTTAGCAATGACAGGCGATCGCGAGCGATGTATAAAAGCTGGTGCAAATGAGTATTTAACTAAACCCATCAAACTCAATCAACTAGCAAATACAATCAAACAAATTTTAAGCCCAAAAGCAATAAAGAACCGCTTTTTTGTGGCGCAGCGGAGCCGCACCACAAAAAAGCTTGAATCGCAGAACCCTAACCTAAATAATCCATGAATAACCGATCTATTTTAATTGTTGATGATGAGCCGCGCAATTTTGATGTCATAGAAGCATTGTTGAATGAATATGACTATGAATTAAATTATGCATCTAGTGGACAGGAAGCACTCGAATCCTTAGAAATCCTAGAAATAGATTTAATTTTATTGGATGTAATGATGCCCGATATGGATGGTGTCGAAGTCTGCGAACGCATCAAAGCCATTCCTAAATATAGCCCGATTCCGATCATTATGGTCACGGCTCTAACAGCGAAAGAAGATCTTGCTCAATGCTTAAATGCAGGGGCTGATGATTTTATTAGCAAGCCTCTTAATGCTCTTGAACTGCGGGCAAGGGTGCAATCAATGTTGAGAATAAAGCAACAATACGATGCTTTGCAAATATCCCGCGATCGCCAGTTAGTTTTAGAAGCAGAAAAGAGAGAGTTATTAGAGAATCGTAATCAAGAATTAGTTGAATTGAATGAGCGGTTAAATCAACAAAATTACGAACTTCAGCTAGCTAAGCAAGCAGCAGAGGACTCTAACAAAGCAAAAAGTTCTTTCTTGGCAACAATGAGCCATGAAATTCGGACACCGATGAACGCTGTGATCGGGATGACAGGTTTATTGCTCGATACTAATCTGGATTCTCAACAGCAAGATTTTGCTGAGACAATTCACAACAGTGGAGAGCATCTATTAAACCTTATAAATGAAATTCTCGATTTCTCAAAGTTGGAAGCCCACGAGATGCAGCTAGAGGTACTTGACTTTGATATAGAGTCAAGCATAGAGGAGATTGCTGATATCTTAGCCAAACCTGCGCACAGTAAAGGTATAGAAATAGCTACATTTATCTATCCAGACATTCCAAAACATCTGCAAGGAGATATCAGTAGACTACGACAAATTCTATTAAATCTGACTAATAATGCCATTAAATTTACTGAACAAGGAGAGGTGATCATTGAAGTAGGTCTGGAATCTGAATCAGCAAATTCTGTCATTTTGAGGTTCGCTGTAATCGATACAGGCATTGGGATATCAGAATCTTCTCAGTCTAGGTTGTTTCAGCCGTTCATCCAAGTTGATGCTTCAACTACGAGACAATATGGTGGAACAGGCTTGGGATTAGCTATCTGCAAGCAATTGGTGGATTTGATGGGAGGTGAAATTCATTTAGAAAGTGAAGAGAATAAAGGCTCAACCTTCTGGTTTACAGTTCCTTTTCAAAAGCAAGTCAACAAGTCCAATGAACATCATAATCATGGGATTGATCGGCTTCGAGGGCTAAAGATTTTGGTGGTTGATGATAGCATCACGAACTGTAATATCCTTTACCATCAACTGAAATCTTGGGGGATGGAGGTCGATATACTTATCCAATCTACTGATGTTATTCCTTGTCTAAATCGAGCCATAGAGATGGGAAAACCATATCAAGTTGCATTGCTTGATATGCAAATGCCTGAATTGGACGGCGAGCAGTTGGGAATCCAGATTAAAAGCTCCCAAATCCTTAAGAATATGCATTTAACGATGCTTACGTCACTTGATCAAAGCGGTGCAGCTAAACGTATGCTTGAGATTGGTTTTGCTGACTATATCTGCAAGCCTGTCCGCAAATCACGTTTATTAGATAGTCTAGTTACTACGATCAAAGGGACTAGTGGTGAACAGGAACCTATCAAAAAGAATCTCCAATCTAGAGAAATTCGACCTGCGTCAAAGCTCAGAATATTGCTTGCTGAAGATAGTCCAATCAATCAAAAGGTTGCTGTCAATCAACTGCATAATTTAGGTTTTAAGGTAGATGTTGTTGCAAACGGTCAAGAGGTGTTAGATCTACTTGAAACAATTCCATACGATATCATTTTGATGGATTGTCAGATGCCAATCCTTGATGGTTATAGTACTAGTCGTCAAATTCGCGATCGCGAAGCAGCATCAAACTACAAAGCTTCAAAGATGATTATCATCGCTCTAACTGCTAATGCGACGAGAGAGGATCGCGATCGCTGTCTAGATTCGGGTATGGATGATTTTCTGGGTAAACCAGTGCGGAAACAGGATTTGGAGAAGAAGTTAGATTATTGGACTCAAATCCTTGCCAATCGAGATAAACTTGAGCCTGCTGAAAAGATCGAGATCTTATTACCAAATTCAAAAAATGATATTCCTATTGATCCGCTGAAAATTGAAAATACTCTAGTTGATTCGGTATTAGAAATTGATTGGGCTTATCTCGACGAAATGTGTAGTGACAATGCTGAATTTAAGCGAGAGTTATTGAAAGCATACTCAATATCGATGCCTGAGCATTTAGAAGCATTGGCGATCGCTGTCTCTACAAAAGAATACGCAGATATTGAGCATGAAGCCCATTTTATTAAAGGATCGAGTTCTGCGATCGGGATAAGTGGAGTTGCTAGATTAGCAAGCATATTAGAAGAAAGCGGCAAAAACAAAAATCTGCCAGAAAACATCACAATCTTACTTGAAAAAATTACCAGAGATATTGAACAGATAAAAAATCTAGTTCAAGAGATTGGGACATAATACTTAACTATTCTCATACAGTTGCGTCCGTCTGTGGTTTTATCGTAGGTAAAGACATCCACCATTTGGCTGATCAAGTCTAGTCCTCTTCCTCCTAAAGCAGTAACATCAACTTCTTCTAGTTTTGATAGTTTTCCTGAAAGATCGAAACCCGATCCAAAATCAAAAACTTTAATCTCAATTGAACTATCAGAAAGATTTGCTTCTAAGCTAATGGGTGTTTCCGATGGCATATTTCTATGGGCGTGACGCACAGAATTGGTAAATATTTCTGCTAGAGCAGTTTTACAACGCAACCAATCAGCATTTGGTATGGCTTTATGTGGGAGTTGCTCAAACCAATCTAATACGAGAATGAGATCGTTAAGATTTGTAGTAGTTTGTAACAAAATTGTTAGAGACACGGAAGTTCTACCAAGATAAGTTTTGAGATAAAATATAGATCTAATAGGAAATTCTTTGGAAACTGAGATATGGTTTTTTAAAGATATTAATTATCAGTTTAAATAATTTTTTATAAATTAATTTAACTTATATAACTCTATCTAAATATATTGCTTCAGGCAAACAGAATGTTACAAATTCTTATAATTGATGATGATCTTGTCATGCAGATGATTTTAAAAAATACATTGCAGGGGCAAGGGCATGAGGTAATAGTTGCTAAAAATGGCAATGAGGGAATATCCTTAGCAAAAAAACATCTCCCTGCTCTAGTTATTTGTGATTGGATGATGCCAGATGTAGATGGGTTAGAAGTCTGTCGCCAAATCAAACTAGATCATAATTTATCTGCAACAATTTTTATTTTGTTGACCTCCAAAGGATCTGTTGAGGACAAGGTTAAGGCTTTAGATAATGGAGCTGATGATTTTTTATCTAAACCGATCGACAAAACTGAATTAATCGCTAGTGTAAGAGCGGGGCTACGAATTTATCAACTCAATCAAGACTTACAAGTACAAAAGCAATTACTAGAAGCAGAGCTTGCAGAGGCGAGTGAATATATTCAATCTCTATTGCCAGTAACCTTAAAAGGTGAAGTCAATATCCTTGCTGAGTTTATTCCTTCTAGTCAATTAGGTGGCGATTGTTATGATTTTTATTGGCTAGATGATGATCATCTTGCTATTTATCTGATTGATACTTCTGGACATGGTGTGGGAGCAGCATTAATGTCCATCTCAATTTTAAATCTCTTGCGATCGCAGTCTTTCGGGAAAGAGAAGTTTTACTCGCCAAGCAAAATTATGACTGAACTGAATCATGCTTTTCAAATGAGTCAGCATAATGGTCGTTACTTTACGATGTGGTACGGAGTATTTAAGCGATCGCAACGTAAACTGACCTTTGCTAATGCTGGACATCCTCAAGGGCTATTGATTGCGAGAGATCCTGAAAATCCTCAAATACAAGAACTACCGAGTTTAGATATGCCTATCGGATTTTTCCCAGATGTTGAATATTCTAGTTCAGAGATTTCGGTCCCTCTAAACAGTAGGCTCTATATTTTTAGTGATGGCATTTTTGAAGTCAGTCAAGAAAATGGCAAAATTTGGGGCGTGGTTAATTTTTTCGATCTCTTGAAAGAGAAATTTGCCGTAGATGAAGAAGTTACTGCCAATTTAGTTCTTCAAAAGATTCGTACTGGAACTCCAACTGCCAAGTTTGATGATGATGTTTCATTATTGAAAATAGATTTTCTATAGAATATAGATAGAGTAGTGCTCTGCGCTGCTACCGCCAAGAGAGTTGCGCCGCAACTCTCTTGGCGGTTCTGAGTTTGATTTTAAGAGATCAATGCATCAAACGCTGCGCGATCTGGCAAAATGTCAAAAACCTTATCCATTTTGGTTAATTCCAAAATAATTTTTATCTGAGCGTTGAGAGAGCAAAGATATAACTTAGCTCCTTTTGCTCTTACACGTTGCAGCGTTGTCACCATTGCTCCTAGGCCAGAACTATCCATAAAAGAAATATTCGTAAGATCAAGCAAAATTGTCTCTACTCCAGCTTCAAGGCTATCACCAACATCTTGACGGATTTGAGCACCTCCAGCAGTATCGATAATACCTTCTGGCTCAAATACACTGATCGATTTATTCATTGCTTAATCCTCACTAGATCAATTGGCGTAAAAATTGTATATACTTTTGGCAATTCTTCTTTGGTTGCTCCAGAACCTCTTTGACAACGACACTGAGCAAAAAATCATGTTGCAAGAGGTTTCACGCCGATAGCCTCAGATGGGTTAATCAGCAAGACTTCTCGGCGCAAAATTACATTTTGTCAGATAGAACCCATTAGTATCTTAGGGAGAGAAGAACAATGAGTCAATCATTGCTATACTATTGACCAACTTATGTTTTCAAACGATTAGGAGAGAGTTAAATAGAAACTCCTTGCTGATTCTACAGATCGAAGCTAATTTGAGGTGGTGGAATATTAGTACTCAATAGTCATGCTTTCGTAGGTTACCCCACGAGTTGTTTGAATTCGCTCAGAGGGCTTGGCTTTAATTTTATGGACAAACTGTGATTCTGTCATCTCTGCATTCACATCACTATTCTCCACATCAAGATCTAGTTGAGCGAGGTTGCGATCAAGTTCAGCAAGGCGATCAACTATTTGTTGTTGGCGATCGCATACTCGCACCAATTCTTCTTGCAGACGTTCTTTTTCATTAGCGAGTTGATGCATCTGAATATATAAAGCTGAAGGGGTTTTACGCAAAGGCATAGAACGCAACTTTGGCTGGATGGGTCTACGAGATGTACGAGAGATAGTCATAGGATTTAGTCCTGATAGACATTTTATTTGGTTGTAAAAACTTTTAATCAGTAAAAAATTTTATGATTTAGTTGGACTTGGCTCAAAGAATACTTTATATAAAATAAATCCGACTAGCGCCATAATACCTATGGAAATTGCCGCTGTAACTAGTTTAAAGATGAAACTCAGAATTGTAAAGGAAACTAAGCCGATCACCACGATCGCTGCAACCTTGGTTGCTCCAGTAAGGCTATTGACCCAAGCAATTAGACTGCTCAATCCAGTTTTAGCAGCATCAACACTCTGACCAATGGCAATACGTTCTGGCTCAGCACGTTTGTTTGGGTCGTGAGTTTGACCACTTGCTTGTTGTTTATTGCCCATCACTTCGCGCTCTAGCTCGCGAAAGCGTTCTTCTAGGTTATCGGTTTGACTCATAGCAGCAAATGAATAAAAAACTATGTTTCATTCTACTGCATACCTTAAGAAACCAAAAATTTAAGACGATCCTAAAACTTATACCTTTAGCTGTATAGCTATTTTATGTCACATCAAAAACAAAATTCATAAAGAGAGTTGCGGCGCTTCGCGCCGCAACTCTCTTTATGAATTTTATGTCTTAACTCACTTGACTATAGCTGTATTGATCGTAGGACATATATAAAAATTTTAAGACTCCATGATTGCAAACATAAGTCTAGAGAGCTATCCCGAAATTTGTTACAAATTGTTAAAATAATATGTAAACTAAAGTCTATAAGATGAGTCTCCCCAAATCCTATGCCTGCAACCAAAAAAGACTTTGAGTTAGATCGTTATGATGTTGATGCGATCGCAAACTACTACCGCAACCAACCTTTGCGAGTCTGGTGGCGCTGCATAGTGATTTTTGTACCACTCATCTGGTTATTGCTGAGACTGAGACTCAGAGCTAAAGCCTCAGCCAAAGAATTAAAAAAATTAGCGATCGAGTCGCGTAAGTTATTAACCCGTTTGGGCCCAGCATTTATCAAAATTGGTCAAGCCCTTTCGACACGCCCTGACATCGTGCCACCTGTGTTCATGGACGAACTTGCAGAACTGCAAGATCAATTACCTCCATTTCCCAATGAAATCGCCTTCCAATTTATTCGCGAGGCATTAGGGGCAGATCCATTGGAAGTTTATGCAGAGATATCCGACAACCCGATCGCAGCCGCCTCCCTCGGTCAAGTTTATAAAGGCAAGCTCAAAACAGGTGAACTCGTTGCAATCAAAGTACAGCGTCCTGACATTGCTGCTGGCATTGCCCTTGATATGTATATCCTGCGTGGTATTTCCGTATGGCTCAAAAAGACTTTTAAATTCGTTCGCACAAATTTAGCAGCGATCCTTGATGAGTTTGCTAGTCGCATTTTTGAAGAAATGGACTATACCTTTGAAGGTAAAAATGCGGAGAAATTTGCTGAATATTATGGAGGATTAGAAGGTATTTATGTCCCCAGAATCTATTGGCAGTATACCGCTAGACGTGTATTGACGATGGAATGGATTGAAGGCATAAAGTTAACCAATGTGCAAAAAGTCAAAGAAGCAGGCTTTGATAGTCGCCGTATTATCGAAGTTGGCGTACAGTGCTCTTTACGTCAGTTACTTGATTATGGCTATTTTCACGCCGATCCTCACCCAGGGAATTTATTAGTAATGGGTGATGGGAATCTCGCCTACTTAGATTTTGGGATGATGAGTCAAGTTTCGGCTGAACAACGTTTTGGACTAATCGAAGCGATCGTGCATTTAGTCAATCGTGATTTTACAGCTTTATCTAAAGACTATGTGCGTTTAGGGTTCTTGACGGAAGATTTTGACTTTGGGGAGATCGTGCCAGCTCTATCGGAAGTCTTTAATCCACCTGAAGGTCAGAGCTTGACTCAAATGGATTTCAAAGACATGACCGATCAACTTTCACAGATCATGTATGACTATCCTTTCCAAGTCCCAGCTTATTATGCACTGATCATCCGATCGCTAGTTACTCTAGAAGGAATTGCTTTGAGCGTTGACCCAAAATTCAAAGTCTTAGCTGTCGCCTATCCCTATGTGGCAAACCGTTTACTAAATGACTCTGCCCCAGAATTACGGATGGCTCTAAAAGATTTACTTTTCCGAGATGGTGAGTTCCGTTGGAACCGTTTAGAGAACTTGTTGAGCAATGCTCAAACTAATCCCGACTATAATTTGAATGGAACTCTTGACAAAGGAATTGATTTCTTATTGTCAGATCGCAGTGAGTTTATGCACGATCGCATTATTGATGAAATCGTGAAAGGTATTGAAGTTGAGACGAGCAAGCGTTTACCAGAAAGATTTCGCACTTCAATAATTGGCGATATTGTGATCGATCCTAAGGTCAAAGAAACAATTTCCAAATCCGAAAATCCTTCCAGTTTGGACTATATCGCTAGACTATGGACAATTCTTCAAAAAGATAAGTCGATCACGCCTACTGATATTCTACCCTTAGCCACTCGCATCCTCAGCAAGCGTAAGACTTTCGCCTTTGGTCGTGATGTTATCTCTAAACTAGCTCAGCGATCGCTAGTGCGGGCAGTACGTGAAGTTCTATTGCGCGACGAGAAAAAATATCAAGATGATAAGCAGCAAGATTTAGTCAATAATTCTATTAGAGATTCTCAAGGCGAAGAACGAGAACTAGTTGGTTCTGGTTTAAGAAGACCTGTAAATGGTCGTAGTTGGTAACACAAAAGGAGCGCGTAGCGCTCCTTTTGTGTTTTAGAAGAAAAGTTCTATTCCTGACTCTGTGCAAGCAGTCTCTAGCAAATCACTTAAACTAAGCTCCCCAGCCCATTTTTGTAAATAGCCAAAATCTAAGCGATCGCCTTGAATCTTGAGCACACCCAAAACATCGCGCCATTGCCTCTGTGACTCATTTTTAGTCATTCGATACCAGACGAGCTTTTGCAAAATGATATCTTCAGGAGTTGGCAGTACCAGCATTTGATCGGGGTTTTGCCGAACTAGTTGCGATCGCCGACGTTGAAATTCAATTTGAGGGAAAGGATTATCTTTAAGCACAAAAACATCTATTTTTCCTAGAGAGTCATTATCGATGAGGTTAAAAGAACGTTTAAGCCTAATTGCATCTCGAACCGCATCTTCAGAAACATAGAATCTCGGTTGAAGAGCTTGCATTAATGGAATTAATTTCCCTATTTCTAAATCAGCAACAATATCCACATCTTCGGTTGCTCTCGGCTCTCCCATCAATGTACTTGCAACTGAGCCACCGACTAAATAGGGAATATCTAAATTATTAAAAATTGTGGCTATATCCAGCGCTAGTGAAATTGGATCAGTAAGCATAAGCGGTTGAGCGTATTCAGAAATATTTTGATAGACAAGATCGGAAAAATTAGATTTTAATGTAGCTTTAGCAAATTCATATCGCAATTTCCATGAGTTTGCATTAGGATGCCGTTGTTGAAGACCAATTAAACAAAGTTCTAAGCATCCCTTTGTCCAAATGCTTACTTTTTCAGCTTTTTTAATTAGAGTTAATGCTTTCAAACGACTAAACAAATACATCTCAGCGTCAATGCTGGTGTCAATGGATTGGGTTTTGTATCCTACAGGAGCGCTTAGCATGTGATTTTACCTGTCCATCTGACTAGGGCAAACAAAGGTTAATATAAACGAAAACACCCTGTAAATTATGCTAACACAAGCCGATCTTAAGAGTGAGCTAGATGCATTGGCTAGTCCAACAAAAGCGATCGCGCTTTCTCGCTTTTTTAAAACGGGTAAAGGCGAGTATGGAGAAGGCGATCGCTTTTTAGGAATTACCGTGCCAGATCAACGCCAATTAGCCAAAAAATTTATCAGTCTTGGCTTTGATCAGATAGAACATCTCCTACAAACGGACATGCATGAATATCGTCTTACTGCGCTACTGATTCTTACCTATCAATATCCTAAAGCCGATACTTTTAAACGAGAAGAAATCTTTGAGTTCTATCTCAAACATACCAAATGGATTAATAACTGGGATTTAGTGGATGTCACCTGCCGTCAGATTTTGGGCGTACATTTACTTCATCAAGACCGCAATATTCTGTACAAACTAGCCCGATCGCAAAATCTTTGGGAACAGAGAATCTCAATTGTTTCTACTTTGGAATTTATCAAACATCAACAGTTTGCCGACACTCTCGAAATTGCCATAATTCTGTTAAATCATTCCCATGATCTCATTCATAAAGCAGTTGGCTGGATGTTGCGCGAAGTTGGCAAACAAGATCGCCAAATTTTAGTTGGCTTTTTAGACGTTTATTGTCAACAAATGCCCCGCACAATGTTGCGCTATGCGATCGAGCATTTTGATGAACCAAACCGAAAAGCATATTTGTCAAAGCCCAAGAATTGAGTAACGGCACAAAGTGCCGTTACTCAATTCTTGGGCTTTCGGACATCTTGGCAATATTGCTTAACTGCTTCCGTAATTATGCTGTTTAGGTCTACATATTTGTGGGCAAAAGGCGGTTGCCAATCGGATAAGCCCAAGACATCGTGGGTTACAAGAATCTGTCCATCACAGCCTTGACCCGCACCAATACCAATTGTAGGAACAGGAATAAGTTCTGTAATCTGGGTCGCTAACTCCGCAGGAATATTTTCTAATAAGAGTGCAAAAATACCAGCTTCGACTAAAGCTTTAGATTGATGCAAAATTTCTGCGGCAGCATCGGGCGTGCCACCCTGAACTCGATAGCCGATCCGATGTACCGATTGTGGTGTTAATCCTACATGCCCCATCACAGGCATTCCCGCTTGCACTAATTTGTGAATAGTCGCAACCATATCAGGATAGCCGCCTTCGAGTTTGATACCGCGTGCATCGGTTTCTTTAAAAATGCGCCCAGCCGATCGCATTGCCTCTTCAGTACTAACTTGATAGCTAAGAAATGGCATATCGACAATTAGAAAAGCATTCTCAACACCACGTCCCACTGCTTGGGCATGATGGATCATTGCGTCTAGAGAAACGGGAAGCGTGTTTTTGTATCCGAGTGTCACCATCGCCAAAGAATCACCCACCAAAATCATATCTACGCCTGCTTTGTCTAGCAGTTTAGCGATCGCATAGTCACTTGCAGTCAGCGCCGCGATCGGCTTTTTTTGCTGTTTCCATTTTTGCAATTGGGCGATCGTTACTGACATTGGGACATTCCTCGTGGGTGTTAATAAAGAACCAATTTGTTGTAATGCAGCCTCGCCGTGCCACAACAAATTGGTTCTTTATTTTATAGAGCTAACATCTAATGTAAACTTTTTAAAGCAAACGCAAAAGATTTATCGAGTTCGGTACGAGAAGCAAACATTATGCAAGTTGGTCAAAAAGTTCGTGTTCGTAGTTTCAAAGATGGCAGTGGCAAGGCGATCGCTAACAAAGTCGGCGAGATCGGAGTCATTAAAGAAGAAAAAATTATGGATGGTAGCAAATGGGGCTACGTTGTCAAGTTCCCCGACAGTACCAAGTCTTGGTTTTTTGCAGATGAGTTAGAATCAATAGTCTAAAACAGTTAAAACAGTCATGATGTCGCGCATTTCGCGACATCATCATTATTATTAAGCCCTATGGCAGATATTAACCGTCAAGATATCATTCGGGGCATGATGGCAGAAGTTGATGGACTAAGCTATAGCATGGCTTCCGCTAGTCTTGAAGCAGTTTTAACCTGCGTCACTGAAGCTTTATCCAATCACCAATCTATAACATTGAGCGGTTTTGGTAAGTTTGCAGTCCATCATCGTCGTGCCCGTTTAGGAAGTCACCCTCGCACACATCAGCCAATTACGATTCCCGAAGTTATTGTTCCGCATTTTACTCCCAGTCCTAATCTGAAAAAGCTGGTGCAAAAGCCTAGTGAGAAAATCCAATGAGCCTAATTCTGACATTTATCGGTAAAGGCGGCGTTGGCAAAACGACAACTGCGATCGCTGCCGCGCGTGCTTTTGCCGCCCAGAACAAAAACGTTTTATATGTGGGTCAACAAGCAGGCGACACCCTTAGCATGAGACTAGGTGCAGAGCTGAGCAGTGAGCCGCAATTAGTTGCACCGAATTTTGCGGCTGTACATCTGCAATCAACGGTCTTGTTGGAAAAGTATTGGGACAAAATGAAAGGGCTAGAAAGCCAATTTCTGCGTACTCCTTTTTTTAAGGAGGTTTATGGACAAGAGCTAGGCATTTTACCAGGTATGGATTCAGCTCTTGGTTTGAGCTTTTTGCGTGAACGTGATGCTGAAAGTAAGTATGACGTAATCATTTACGATGGCATGGGAGATCTCGAAACCTTACGAATGCTAGGAATGCCAGAGATTTTAGGCTGGTATTTGCGACGGTTTAAAAAAGTATTGACAGGTTCGGCTCTTGGACAAGCGATTTCGCCTTTTGTGGAACCAATCTTAAGAAGTATTCTGCAAGTTTCTAGCACCGATGATATTTCGCAACAAGCTGGTGAAATGTCTTCAGTATTAACACGCGGTCAAAAAGCAGTTAATGATCCGAGTCGCGTGGCGGCTTATCTGGTCACGACTGGAGATCCCTATGCGATCGCTACAGCTAAATATCTATGGGGTAGTGCGCAACAGGTTGGTTTAACAGTTGGTGGCGTATTTTCTAGAGATCAGATTTCTGATTCTGATTTTGAGCCTCTATCCATATGTCAAATCCCCGATCAGGTAACTGAGTTAACAATTCCTGAGCATCTTGCTAATCTTGCACCAAAGCCAATTGAAATAAATACTATAACTAAGCAAGTCAAGTTATTTTTGCCAACATTCAATAAAAAACAGGTCAAAATAATTCAACTAGGCCCAGAAGTAACCATCGAAGCAGGCGATCAACGCCGTAATATTTTCTTGCCAAATGAGCTAGCAGGCAAACAAGCCAATGGCGCAAAATTTCAAGATTCTTATCTCATTATTTCCTTTGGCTAAATTACCTGTCACATATGCAACTTAGCCCTCGCTTTAAATTATTTTCTCAGCCGCTCGATCGCTATGCAATTGGGCTAGCAGCTTTTTTGGCTGTAGCGATCGCCATATTATTATGGGTGGGCGATCGCACAGCGCCACAGGTGAGAGAGTTTAGTTGGCAAGGTCAAAAGATTGATGCCACTAATATCTCATTTTCTTTAACATTTAATCGTCCAATGGAACGCGACAGCGTTGAGAAAAATCTTAAGATTTCCCCACCCCTCGCAGGTAAAATCAGTTGGTCATCGCGGCGGATGTCCTATACGCCCCTAGCGCCAGCCACTTATGGTAAATCCTATACGGTCAAGCTAGAAAATGCCTTCGATCGCTTTGCCAGTGAATCTGGCGATAAAAAAGCGATCGAACCATTTACTGGCAGTTTTGCGACACCAAATCCTTATTTTGCATATATAGGCTCACAGGGGGAAGAAAAAGGTCGCCTTATACTTTACGATGTGCTACAAAAGAGCAAGCGCGTTTTAACACCCGCTAATCTGTCTGTCCTAGATTTTCGGATTTATCCTGATCGCCAAAAGGTTCTCTTTGGAGCGATTGAAACGGTGGGGCAAAGCTTACTTGATCAAAAACTTTATCTGGTAACGACAGGCATTGATCGCGAAGATCGGTTAACGTCAAATCCTCCAGAAATCAAACCTATACTTGGTAGCGATGACTTTCAAAATTTTAAATTCGATCTCTCGCCCGACGGCAAAAACATCTTGGTACAGCGACTCAGCCGTCAGCAAGTCGGACGCTATGGACTCTGGCTCATCAAAGATAATCAACCGCCAAGATCGCTTGATAATCAGCCAGGAGGCGATTTTATGTTCACGCCCGACAGCGCGTCGGTGGCGATCGCTCAAGGCGAAGGAGTTGCGATTTTGCCTCTTGAGCCACAGGCCCCACCGCTGGACTTTCTCCCAAGATTCGGTACGGTTCTAAATTTTGGTAGGAGTGGGACACAGGCTGCCACGATTAAATTTAATAAGGACTATACGCGATCGCTATATTTGGTAAATAACCAAGGATTGCAGAAGGAACTCACGAAAATTAATGGGTCTATTCTTGGTGCTCAGTTTGATCCTCAAGAAAAGACTCTATATTGCTTACTCACTGATGTTGAACAAGATACTGCTAAAAACATCTTCCGTGAGAAGCCATATCTTGCTGCGATTAATCTGGAAACGGCAGAACTGCGAAGACTTTTAGAACTTCCGCCACAAAGAGAAGTTCAATTTAATATTGCTCCTGATGGTCAATCAATTCTTTTAAATTCTGCAATTCCTAGTGACAAAAACACATCTAATTCGCCACCTATTTCCGAAGATTCTGCTCAGGCTTCTAGAGCTTCTCGCGCTCCCCAAGTGCCAACCCAATTAGTTATGTTACCGATTAATAATAATCAAGGCGCAAATCCACTGCAACCCGAAGTATTGCCAATGTTCGGCACAGTTCCACGCTGGTTGCCATAACCTACAGTGCTTCGCGCTGAATTAAAACCAAGCAAAAATTCAAAAGTGCCGCGAAGCGGCACTTTTGAATTATCAAAAATTAAGGTTAAAATAAAACCAATTGTACGGAGGTAAATATATGCCAGCTACATCAGTACTTAAGCGCCTCTTCACCGTGAAAGAATATGATCGGATGTCTGAATCTGGAGTGCTAGCTGACGGTGAGCGCGTAGAACTAATTAGAGGAGAAATAATTAAAATGTCACCCATTGGTAGAAGACATGCAGCTTGTGTAATTCGATTGTCTGATGTTTTTACAAGAAAATTAAGCGATCGCATTTTACTTAGTGTGCAGAACCCTTTAGCTTTAGATAACACTTCTAAGCCTGAACCAGATGTAGTGTTGTTAAAGCGTAAATCTGATTGCTATGAGTCTGGACTACCACAGCCTGCTGATGTATTTCTATTAATCGAGGTAGCGGATAGTACTGTTGATAGCGATCGCGAATTAAAAAGCCCACTTTATGCTGAAGATGGCATTACGGAAGTTTGGTTAGTTGATATTAATAGCGCTTGTATAGAAGTTTATCGATACCCAACTGCTGAAGGTTATCAAGAAATCCAGAAATTCTATCGTGGTCAAAACTTATCTATTCTTGCTTTTCCTGAGGTAAGTATTACTGTCGATGAAATCTTGGGATAGAAAAGCTGATAGAACAACAGTTGTTGTGACAGGTATTGGCATGATGACTGCGATCGCATCTGGTCGCGAAAATACTTGGCAAAAACTTTTAGAGAACAAATCAGGAATTAAGTTTGACCATCAATTACAACTTCCTGTTGCCAAAATTAATTGTTTAGAGGATTCTCATTCATCGCGATCGCAAGATTTATTAGAAAAAGCTACTTTAGAAGCGATCGTTGATTCAAATCTAGAAATTCCATTACTGAAATGTGGGGTAGTCATTGGTTCTAGTCGTAGTAACCAAAGAGAATTAGAATTACTTCTAGATAAACCTGACCAGATCTTAATTGAGAATAAATGGTGGCAATGTCAGCCAGCGAATTTGTCAGCACAAATTGCTAATTTAGTGCAAACTCAAGCCCCAGTACTGTCGCCGATGGCAGCCTGTGCAACTGCAAATTGGACAATTGCTCAAGCTGTTGAATTAATCCGTTCAGGACAATGCAACATGGCGATCGCAGGTGCAACCGATGCAGCGATTACACCATTAACGATCGCAGGATTTCAAAAAATTAGCGTATTAGCCAAATCAGGCGTGCATCCATTTAGTCAAGAGCGCGAAGGTTTTGCGCTAGGAGAAGGTGCGGCGGTGCTAGTACTAGAGTCGCTGGAGTCTGCAAGGCAGCGAGGTTGTCAAATTTATGGCAGGGTTTTAGGCTGGGGAATTACTAATGATGCTTATCATGCCACTAGTCCCAATCCTGACAATAAAATGGCTGCGATCGCAATTAAAGATTGTTTGAGGCGATCGCAAATTAGTGCTGCTGATATTGGTTATATCAATGTGCATGGCACGGCAACTCAAATGAATGATGCCCGTGAAGCAGAATTAATCCAAAGAATTTTTCCTGACAGTAAAGTTAGCGCAACCAAAGGTGCAACAGGGCATACGCTGGGGGCAACAGGGATGATCGAGGCAGCGTTCTGTCTATTGGCTTTACGCGATCGCATTTTGCCTCCTACCGTGGGAATGCAAACCCCTGCTTTTGATTTGAGAATGATTCAACAAGTAGAGCGCGCACCCGATCTCCAATATGCGCTTAATTTTAGCTTTGGCTTTGGAGGGCAAAATGCGATCGTCGCCTTTGGTCAAAAGTTATACTGGTGAATGATATATTTGACCAGCAGTGCTTGAGCATCATCGTGTTTCTATGGGCTATGAGCCACTACACCACAAATATCGACCGCAAATCTTTGCTGACCTCGTTGGGCAAGAGGCGATCGCACATACCCTTAGCAATGCCTTAAACACTAAGCGTATCGCACCTGCATACCTATTTACAGGCGCAAGAGGTACAGGCAAAACGTCCAGTGCGCGGATCATGGCAAAGTCGCTCAATTGCCTAAGCTCTGACCAACCTACACCCCACCCCTGCGGCAAGTGTGAACTATGTCTTAGCATTGCTAATGGTAATGCGCTAGATATTACCGAAATTGATGCGGCAAGTAACACTGGTGTCGATAATATTCGCGAATTAATTGAACGCGCCCAATTTGCGCCAGTTAAGGCAAGGTTTAAGGTTTATATCATTGATGAATGTTTGACAGGCGATACCCTTGTCCAAACTAGTGCAGGTTTGATTCGTCTTGACGATCAAGATTTATTAGGTAAACAAGTACTTAGCTATAACGAAGTGTTGTCGAAATGGGAATACAAAAAAGTATTGCGCTGGTTAGATCGTGGCGTAAAGCCTACGTTAATAATTAAAACTAATCAGCGATCGATTCAATGTACAGGTAATCATTTAGTTAGAACAGAATCAGGATGGACACAAGCAAGCAATATCAAAGTTGGGATGAACATATTGTCACCTGTGCCTGTGGCTGTGGAACTTCCTTGTCAATGGCATACAAATTTGGAGAGGGTCGAGTCTGTAACAGTCGTTGGTGATGAAAGAGTCTATGACATCGAAGTAGAAGATAATAATAATTTTGTTGCTAATGGTCTGCTAGTTCATAACTGTCATATGCTCAGCACAGCAGCGTTTAACGCATTGCTGAAAACTCTTGAAGAACCTCCCGATCGCGTTACTTTTATTCTTGCGACTACTGATCCACAGCGCGTATTACCAACGATTATTTCGCGGTGTCAACGATTTGACTTTCGGCGGATTCCTCTTGATGCGATGGTGAAGCATTTAGGGAAGATTGCCGCAAATGAGAATATTAATATTCATACTGAAGCGATTACCTTGGTTTCTCAAATTGCACAGGGTGGGCTACGTGATGCAGAATCTTTGCTCGATCAATTGAGCTTATTGGATGGAGAGATTACTATTGAAGCAGTATGGGATTTGGTGGGATCAGTTCCTGAGCAAGATTTGCTGTCGCTAATTGAAGCGATCGCATCCGATAATTCCATCCAATTAATTGACTATGTGCGGCGAATTATGGATCGTGGTCGCGAACCATTAATCGTGTTACAGAACTTGGCGAATGTATATCGTGATCTATTAATTGCGAAAACAGCTAGCGATCGCAGTGATCTTGTTGCCATGACTAGTTCTGGTTGGGAGAGATTGAGTCAACTAGCTCAAGGTTTAGCAATACCAAATATTTTACTGGGTCAACAACATTTGCGATCGGCAGAGCTACAAATCCGCAATACTACGCAGCCGCGCCTATGGCTAGAAGTCACGCTGATGGGCTTACTCCCATCAGCACAGGGTGCGATCGCGCAGTCACAATCGCCTCTTCCTTCTCCAGCGCAAACATTTATTTCATCGCGCAGTACACCCGCGACTCCGCAAGTTGCACCTCAACCAGCGAAGGCTAATCCTGCTGCACAAGCTCCATCACAAACTCCATCAATCCCAGCACAAGAATCGCATCCAATCCCTCAAATAGCAAAGGTAGATGAACCATCTACGCCTTCGATATCGGCTCTTCCAGTTGTTGAAACGCCGATATCATCGGGAAGTGATGATCTTGAGAACTTTGCGTCAGTTGGATATGATCTAGAGCAGATGTGGCAAAGTATTTTGTCAATGTTGCCTACACCGACAAAATGGGTTTTTATCCAGATTCAGGCTCATATTCTCTCAATCGATAGTGGTAGTGTCAAAATTGGCTTAGGTGGGAAGCGTGATGAAACCACCAAAAATATTGTGGTTCAGAAGCGACCAGAACTAGAAGAAGTTTTTGCTAAGCATTTGCAGCGCCCGATTAAGGTAATGTTTTCATTTGTGACTACACCGCCTCAAGCTGAAACAGTAAAAGTTGCGGCTCCTCTTCCTGTTAGTCCTGCGATCGCACCTCCGCCTGTCACTTACCAAAATCCAACCATACCTTCAGTTCCTGCTCCTCCACAGCCATTAGCAGATCCACCAGTAAACATAGCGCCTAATCAAGCACCTCAGCCCCAACCTCAACCTAAAGGTTATGTTGGGATGTCGGAGGATGATAGGGTGATCAAAAATTTAGCTGACTTGTTTAATGGACAAATTGTTGATCTTGATGAAGAGTCTAGCAATGAATCTATTAATCAGGATACTTAGAATATAGGGTAGTGTCGCAAAGTAATCTTTTTTGGAACCCACATTCCGCTCTCAAAATAAGTAAAAAAACAATTAGGAATCAGGGAGAGGGAGAAGATAATAGCGACGACAAGCGGAGGGAAAG
>NZ_PDDM01000022.1 GCF_002914585.1 Pseudanabaena sp. BC1403 | reverse complement strand
CTTCGCTGTAATAACCCAAAATTATTCCTTTTTTCTCTTTGTCTGAGCTTATCCTAATTTGCACAAGTTATTTATTTTTCATTCCTTGTTGATATTTTTTCTCTAGCTCATTGTGCAAGTGCGCTAGCCTTGCCGATAAAACGCGCAACTCGCCTCGATGCGACATGACCTTGCGATCGGTAAACTCAATTTCAGCAAGACGAATACTCATCTGTATATTTTTATCGTCTTTAGTCTTGTTTTCTTCAGAATTTAAAACTTTATGCTCGACTAAAAGCTGGTTCAGTTTCTCCATACTTTCATTGAGGAGCTTACTGAGCAGGGTATCGAGATTTTCTTGATTAGTGCGACTGTCGCGATCGCATTCTTCGAGAGTTTTTTGCATCTGCTCACAGAGCGATTTGATCCTCTGCCGCAGTGCGTCTTGCAAATTTTGCCGAGCTGATAGAGATAGTGCTAGAAATGCGTCAGGACATTTTTGGGTGCAAAACTTAAATACTGTGAGCAAAATTTGTTGCTGAACTGCTTGAGCGATCGCCTGTGAATACTCAATATGAATAACATCGATACGAGTGATCGCCTCAGCGATCGCCTGTTGGATATTTTGAATATCTTTATCAATACGCACCAGCATCGTAGTTCACATTATTTTTTTAAATCTAGCTAAAAAAAATTCGATTTTTTTAGCTCCTATGGAGCTAAAAAAATCGAATTTTTTTTATTATTCACCAACAACAAAGCGGACAAAGCGACGAACTTTAACATTTTCGCTAAGCTTAGTCGCAGTTAGTTTAACCAATTCATCAACGGTGATGCTTTGATCTTTGATGTAAGGCTGATCTAGTAAGCACAATTCTTTCAAGCGCTTTTCGATGCGACCAAGCACAATCTTCTCGCGGATAGCAGCAGGCTTGCTAGCTAAATCTTCTTTGCCAGCTTCGATTTGCTTTTCACTTTCTACAAAAGCAGCAGGAATATCGGCAACACTGACATATTCCACGTTAGGGCAAGCAGCAATTTGCTTGGCTACGCTATCAGCTAGTTCTTTGAGTTCTTCACGACGAGCCACGAAATCAGTTTCGCAGTTAACTTCGACTAGCACGCCAATGCGGCTACCAAAGTGAATATAACTATGGACGATTCCTTCAGATGCTTCACGGGCTGCTTTTTTAACAGCAGAGGCAAGCCCCTTTTGTCTTAGGTATTCTGTTGCCTTGGTAAAATCACCGCTGGAGTCAACGAGCGCTGCTTTACAGTCTTTGATACCTGCACCAGTTCTCGCACGTAGCTCTTGAATTTGTTGGGTTGTAATGTCTGCCATATTAAGTAAGCTTGTTTTGGATTTCTAGGGCAACATTTCGAGGAGCGAGGAGTTTTTGCTCGTTGCCGAAAATATCTCTCGAAAATATTTCTAAAATGTTTACAGTACTCTAAGTTATCACAATTCTATGTACACAAGGTTTTGAAAATTAGTAAGGCAGTAATTCTCATTATAAAAGTCGTTTTTTTGAAAGCCCGCCTACGGTGGGCTTTCAAAAAAACGATTTTGGTGTTCCAAGCGCCCAAGGCGCTTGAAACACCAAAATCGGTTTCATATTGAGAATATTAGGTTAGTAAGGTGGGCATTGCCCACCTTACTAACCTAATATTTTTTGATGAATCAAAGCTTGTTGTTTGAGTTGCAGTACCCGATCGCTTAAAGTTTGATTTTGATGTTCGAGGTGATCAACCCAAGCATCCGTAAGTAACTGCGCATCGTCGGGTAAATCCTCTAATTCCCAACCAGAGATTCCTAAATCTTCCATGAGATAAGAAACTTTCGGATCGTAACTAATTGCTGAACAATTACTGCCTTCAGCCGCCGCCATAATTAATCCATGTAGCCGCATCGCGATCGTCAGATCTATACCATTGAAAATCCCCTTAAGGCGACGTGGATCTTTTTGAATGATGATTTGACTGTGGTTTGGCATCTTTTCATTAAGAGAATCACAAATTGCTTGGGCGATCGCCTTATCTTGAGATGGCTGAAATGGGATCAATAAAATTTCAGCATTGGTTTGTTTCTGCAACTTCTGCAAAGCTTCAGTGATTGTCGCAAGGCGACAGGAAGTTAGCGCAGGATGCGATCGCAAAACCACAGCAACACGAGGGTTTGATAAATCACGATACATATTAATTGGAGTTGCATCCAAAGCCCATACAGGATCAGGGGCGACCACACTCTTAATTTGCCAGTCTGCCAATAATTGTGCCGATTGGCGATCGCGCACTGACACCGATGAACATCCCTGAAAAGCGCGTCTAGCGATCCATTTACTCAACTTGCGCTTCAGTGGTCCCACCCCTTGCGCCCAAGCGATCGTTTGCAAGCCCATCCCCTGCGCTAAGCCCATGATGCCACCATAATAAATCGGATTTCTGGCACTAGTGGCATCTTGCATCAAGCTACCACCGCCCCAAACAAATAAATCCGATCGCCTTAGTTCATTGATCAATGCAAATACTGAGTAGCGATCGCTAGCTTCGACCTGATGCAAATTTTCGGTGGCTCTAGGACTAGCAGACAATACAAGCGGTTGGACATCATTGGGGAGCATTTGCAGCAAAGTGGCAAGTAGCGCCTCATCACCACCATTCCCCATTCCGTAATATCCACATAAAACCGCACGTCGCATATTTATTGTCCCAAATATTTTTTAGCTTTGCCGCAATTCTCACGGAGTCTTAATTGTCGCGTATTTAAGTAGCTAGGCATAATTAAATATAAAACCGCAAATCTGTACCGCCCGCGTAGCGGGCGGTACAGATTTGCGGTTTTATATGTTTTCAGCGCCGCAGGCACTGAAAACTCTAACGCTATGCAATTTCGATAAATGTGGCGCTGATGACTAGGGTTACACCGATTAACAACCAAATAATTGGCATGTATTCAGAACTAATAAAGCTATTACCTAGCTGCAATAAGGCGATCGCCATGCCTGTCATACTGGCAATCATAATTGCCCATAACCAGTGCAAACGAACTCGACTAGAGCGTCTCTTTGATTTTGGTAAAAGCTTTGGGGATGAAGTTGTTATATACAACTGAGTCTTTGGCGATCGCTTGTTGACAGTTGCCAGATTACCAATTGATCGATTGGCGATAACGTGGGTCGGACTAAAGGATTTGTAAGGCTTTGGCAGTATTTTTTGTGAGGTCTTCAGTGTGATATTTTGATTGAATCTCGACTTTAGCTGTCGTCTTCTCTGATATATCCGTTTTTCAATTTTCTTAAGTCGCAACCAAAATAGCAGTAATAACGTAATGGCAATTGAGCCTAACGCGATCGCTAACTTGACTAAAAGTAGCAGTAAGTCTACGTTTTCTTGAAGGGATAAGACAATTGCCATATTATGCTGCAATCAAGTCAAATTGCGGATTTATTACACAATATTGTTTCACCTTACCTAAAAATCCACGAACTAGAAATTATCAGCAAAAGTGCCAGTAAAAACATGACAAAAAAAAACAATAAACGAATAGCAGAACTTTGCAATGCCTTTCGCTTATTGGGGTTTGATCCTAGAGACTATAGCTAGCACAAATCAAAAACCCAAATAAATAAATGTGGTGCTTCGCACCGCATTTATTTATTTGGGTTTTATATCCTAAGAAAAGCCTGCATTGCTATATAGCCACAATAAAAAATTTGAGAGTTATACCAGAGCAAGGCACTTAAAAAATATAAAAGGTACTTTGGGACTTTTGTTAAGGTTGACTACTTAGATATGTTAATTCCACATTTGGGGCAAGCGTGATCACATCACCGTTACATAGATCATAGGAAGAAGCAATCTTCATATGATGATTAATAATTACACCATTCACACTGGGCTTACCAGACAGATCCCCATCAATAATTCGGTACAAATAACGCCCACCTTCCCCAGGCACACGCAGTAACACTGCGTGTTGTCGAGATACAAATCGCGAATAAAGTTGAATATTATTATTCGCATCCCGCCCAATCGTATACTTTAATCCATCAAGTGCGAGTTTTCTACTACCTCTCGCATCATTGATTAATAGTGTGTGACTAACGTGTGTTTCGCTCATTAGCTCACCAAAAAAAGAAGTAGATGTGGCTTACCAGCGAAAAGTATATGCTACTGGTAGACATTTAGTTTAATCTCGCTCTACTTTACTCTACAAATGGCGTGAATTATAGAGTTTTTATAAAGAGTTAGAGAATCTCTGTGGCTTGTTTATTCTTTGTCCGTTTTAGAGAGAATATTCAAACTTAAATCTTCAAGTTAATTTTCAAATTAACTTCGGCGCAAGATACAGAATATGTACCTCAGGCGCGAACGTGACAATATCACCATCTTGCAGATCGTGGGAAGAAACTTTTTGGATCGCATTTAAAATAATCCCATTTTTACTGGGTTTACCTGAGGCGCTACCATCGATAATCCGATAAGTATCAAGGCGATCTCGATGACGGATTTTCCGTAGAGTCGCATGATATCGCGAGACAAAATCAGAGTTGAGGTGAACGGTGTTATCTGATTCGCGACCGATTGTATATTGACTTTCAACTAGCTGCATCTTGCGAGTTCCAGTGTTATCCGTTACTACCAACGTAGGTTCAGAGGAAAAATTAATGCTGATTTCAGACTGATCGCGATCAGGCTGATCGCGATCAGGCTTTTCGTAATCAGGCTGTTCGTGAATTATGCTTGACATGTTTTTACTGTTACTCTTATTTTCTTCGTTCAACTTAATCTGTAGCTAACGGCGAAAGCAAGCATCTTTGGTATGAGGGTAAAATGCTTACCTTGATTGGCTTGTTATACAATACTCAATTGAAACTCGCTATATTCGGAGAAATACTTTAGTGGACTTTACGGAGATTGCACGCCAAAACCAGATCTTATCTCAGCGCCTGAGCATTGCTCAGGACTATCTTTGACGCACCAGCGATCGCAGCAAAAATTAGTGACTTAGAACAAACGGCTGCTCAACCTGAATTTTGGGAGGATAGCGATCAAGCCCAAAAAACAATGCGCGAACTCGATGCGCTGAAATCTTACCTCGAAAAGTTTGAGCACTGGCAGAAAAGCATCGAAAATATCGAAGTGATCGCCGAGTTACTTGCTCTTGAAGATGATCCTGTGCTAGCAAATGAAGCGAAACAAAGCCTGAGTCTCATACTGCAAGAGATGGATCGCTGGGATCTAGAACAACTACTATCAGGAACCTATGACAAATATGATGCAGTTTTAACAATCAATGCTGGCGCAGGGGGCACTGACTCCCAAGACTGGACAGAAATGCTATTACGTATGTATACCCGCTTTTGTGAATCACAAGGATACAAAGTGGAGATTTCTGAAATTTCCGAAGGAGAAGAAGCAGGCATCAAATCAGTGACTTTGCTCGTTCATGGGCGTTATGCCTATGGCTACCTTGCTCCTGAAAAAGGCACACATCGTCTTGTCCGAATTTCGCCGTTTAATGCCAATGATAAGCGCCAAACTAGTTTTGCTGGTGTAGAAGTAATGCCATTACTCGAAGAGGATGTCGATCTTGAAATTGATCCGAAAGAATTAGAGATTACGACAACAAGAGCAGGCGGTAAAGGAGGTCAGAACGTCAACAAAGTAGAAACGGCAGTCCGAATTACCCATTTACCTACTGGGATTTCGGTACGCTGTACGCAAGAGCGATCGCAATTACAAAATAAAGAAAATGCCATGCGATTGCTGAAAGCAAAGTTATTAATTATTGCCCAAGAGCAACGCGCTCAAAAAATTGCCGATATTCGTGGCGATATGGTGGAAGCAGCTTGGGGCAACCAAATTCGTAACTATGTGTTTCATCCTTACCAACTAGTAAAAGATTTACGTACAGGTGAAGAAACCACAAATATTCAAAATGTTATGGATGGAGACCTTGATCCATTCATTCAGTCATATTTGCGGCAACAAAATCAGCCTGTTTGAGTCAATACTTTTGTATGAGTAACGTCTGGCGTATATAGATATTTTCAAGCAAGCGAGGATCAGAGGGTTGTTTCCCTGCCGAAGGCGTAGAAACAACGCCGTACTTTACTAGGTTGGAAAACGCTATATTAAAACCCAGATTCAAAACCTGCACCGCTTGTTCAGCAGTCGGTGTAGGTTTTAGGGTTTTCGCCTACTTACTTAACAGATTACGTCCTTAGTGTTTTTGGCGATTAATGGCAGTTGATTATGAATAGTTGGCATCAGAGACATTCGGTTTATCTAAAGCAATTTGCAAACAAGCAAACCCAAAATCCAGATATAACATTAGATCAAAGTAATGTTAAGAATCATTTCAAAAAATACTTAGGTCAGGGATTAGGCGCAATTAGCTTACTTGGTCTATGTGTTGTTATAGGGGCAATTGTTGAGCCGATGATTATTGGAAATCGCTTATCTGCGGCTGCAGAAACTTGCGTAAAACCATCAAATCTACAAAATTTTCTCAACAAAGTGTCTCTTGGCGAGGACAATCTTACTCGTTATGCATCTGCGGCTAATGCGATCGAAAACAAACGCCTAGAGCTTTTTAGAGAGGCTAAAAGTAACGCTGATTGGAGTAATGTCGCTAATCTCGCAGAATCGAAACAAACTAAGGTCTGTGACCTCAGCAATCCGCCAGAATTTTTGCGATCGCTCTGCGACCAATTACGAACTTATAGCGAAGAAGAAATTTGCCGCAATGGATTTACGACTAAAGAGTTTAATCAAATTACGCTGGAGCAGAAGCAAAATCCACAGTTGAGAAGCATAATTCAAGGTAAGCAAATGCAACTACGTAGCAGATAAATCATAGAGAGAGCTTGCAAAAATCCTCATCTCTCTTTAGATTTTTACAAACTACTCATTTCCCAGCGAATTATTGACTAGGTCATAAAACCCAAGAATTGATTGGCGGCGCGAAGCGCCGCCAATCAATTCTTGGGTTTTGATTTTTCCTAAGCAACTTAATCATTAGATATAAAACTAATTTTTATAACGAGAATTACTGCCTATTTTTTAGTTTGATTGCTAAAACGACCAAAATCGTCTATAAGAAACAAGGCAAAATCAGACATCTACGATATTCGTGATGATTATTTTTTCTTCTACTATTGACAATGGTCACTTACAGTCTATAATCCCTCCATTGTTTAGTATGCCCAGTGCTACACAAGCTACAAAAATCATAAAGACACGCTTATGTTCGGCTTAAAATTTGGCGGAAAGTCTAAGAAAGGCATCGGAATTGAAATCACTTCCGAGAAAGTTAACCTAGTTCAATTGCGCCGCAAGGGGCAATCTTCTTACAAGCTAGTGACGTATGGTAGCGTCGAGCTTCCTGAAGGTACTGTTGAAGAAGGACGTATTCTCGACCCTGTAGCGCTGGGAGAAGTTATTCGCAGTTTGCTAGCAGACAAAAAAATAAAAGTTAAGAAGGCTGCCACAGCTCTTCCAGGGCGCGAGACTGTGAGTCGTCTAATTCGCTTACCAGCGGAAATTCCTGACTTAGAACTACGCGAGATGGTTCTTAATCAAGAGGCTAGTCTGTACTTACCTTTTCCTCGTGAAGACGCGGATGTTGATTATCAAAAGTTGGGTACAACTCTTGATGATGATGGCATTGAACGGATTGAAATTCTCATGGTGGCAACACCTAAAGAAGTCACAGACAGCTATATGCAGGCTCTAGAAATAGCGCAGTTAGAGGTTGACGTTGTTGAGGTTAGTAGCTTTGCTCTCATTCGTGCTATGCGCAATGAGTTAGCTAGATTTAGCACATTAGCGGAAGCCGTAGCGATCGTAGATATTGAGTACGAAGCTACAGAAATTACGGTAACAGTTGATGGAGTTCCGCAATTTTCTCGAACTTTCCCAATCGGTACTGCTCAAATTCAGAATGCTCAATTGCGTGCTATTAATTTGCCTCCACGAAGGACAACGGATATGGAAATGTTGAGTTCCACTGTTGTGCCTGTTCAGTCGATGGACACCGCGAGCCTTGCAGGTGGTGGTGGAACTCCAGGAGATGCAGCAATCATGAGGGTTGTTGGAGATCTTTCCGATGAACTTAGGCGCTCAATTGACTTCTACACTAGTCAATCTCCTGGCTCAGATGTCGTGCAGTTATTGATTGCAGGACCTGGTGCCTGTATTGGTCAATTAAATGAGTTCTTCAGTCAACGTCTCGGTATTGCTGCTATTGCTGTTGACCCGCTTACTGCCATTGGTGTAACTATTGATGGTGACATTCCTGTTGAGGAACGTATGGCTATGTCTGTTGCTCTAGGTCTAGGTTTGAGGGAGGTTTAAAAAGGCGTTATGTACACACTTGATATTAATTTTTTAAGCGATCGCATTGCTGATGAAGCCCAATCAATTGAGCGTCAGCCGATAGCTGATTCGCAGTTTTTAGTCTACGGAGGTGCAGTTGCTGTAGTTGCTCTTGCAATAGTTGGCGGTGCTTTTTTTGTCCTCAATTCACAAAACGAGGGTATTCAACAAAAGCTTTCTACTTTAACTGCTGAGGAGTCAAAGCTAAATAGCCAGATTACAGCTTTAAAAAGTCAAGAGGCAGAACTGCAAGCTATTCAGGCTAGAACTGGAGAACTGGTAAATCTGTTTGTTGGTAATTTACCTGTCAGCGCGATCGCTGATGACATCAGAAAACGTACTCCCATTACTGTTCAGGTGGAGTCAATTACCCAATCATCGGTTGACGCAACGCCTCAAGCTCCTGCCTCATCGATGGTATCTCTTACTGGAAAAGCTACTAGTTACAATGAGTTAAATGATTTTCTATTGTTGCTCAAAGCATCGCCTCTACTAGAAGGGAAGGAGACTATATTAGTCTCGTCAGCTTTGCAACCAGCAACTACTGATAAAAACTTTACATTGGTCAACTTTCAAATTCGTGCGGCTATTACCAAAAAAAGCCCTGCTGATATATTACCCGCACTCCAAAAGACAGGGGCGGATGGGTTAGTTACGAGAGTCAATCTATTAAAGCAACAGGGAGTTATCAAATAAAATGACAAACGTTGGAGCTGCTTCAGGAATTGAAGATGGTGCGGGTGGTTTAACTCTATTTGGGATCACCTTTACATCAAAGATTTTAGGAATCTTGCTCGGAGTTGGTGGGGTTGCTCTAGCTGCTTATGCAGCTACAACCTATGTCATGCCGATCTGGGATTCAGTCCAATCTGGACAAAAAAATATTGATGACAAGACGACTAAAGTCACGCAATTAAAAAGTCAAGTGGCGAGCAAAAGTAATATTGCTCAAAAGATTGAGGAAGCAAATCAACAGAATAAATTTGTTCTATCACTTTTACCAAATGTAGATAATATTGATACGCTAATCCGCGATATTCAAGAGCAGATTCCTAAGACTATTGTGATTGCTTTACCGCCAGATTTCTCCTATGAATTAGCAGGAACCTTGCGGAATTTCCAACCTTCTGCCCCAGTTGTAGGAGCGCAATATGATACTTATTCCTTTACGATTGGTTTTGACGGCAAGTTTGAGGATGTATTGAATACAATTCAAAAAATTGAGCGTTTAAAGCCTCTACTAGTAGTCAAAGACTTAAAACTAACGAAAAAGGCTTTGCCAATTGCTACGTTTAAGTTTTCTCGCCCGATCGCGGCTGGTAAAGAGAAAGAAATTCTGGATATCTTGCCACCATTAATTGGCGCAGATTTTACTTTGCAAGCTTTTGTCCCTAAAACCGAAGAGGAGCTTAAGAAGGCTGCTGCCGCTGCTGCTCCACCCCAAAAATAAAATTTCGCCCCCAGTAGTGACATTCTGCTGTGAAAGATATAGAAATCTTGCAATGCCAAATAATTTTGGTTGAGTAAGTGTCTTATTATTTTTTTGATTTAAAATTGACAAAGTGTGGTATAATCTCGCACCATAATCTCGTCAATTCTGTCTTGGTTATGTCGTTCTTTTAGTTAGGACATGTTCCAGTTTCTACAGATTTACTACTAAAGATTAAGTGTATTGAGTTCCGTGAGGAACAAGAGGAGTGTAATTATGAATGCTAAATTGAATGATCGGTTGAATGGGAATTTGAATGGCAAGTCTATAGCTTGCTGGTTTCTGATTGCCGCAAGTTGCCCACAGGTTTTGGCGATCGCACCGAGCCAGGCTCAAAATGCTGTCCAAAGTCCTGTTTCTGCAAATCAACCTGACGTAGTTGCGGTGGCTAGTCGGATTACTGACATCAACACAAATGTGGCAGGCGATCGCTTGAATTTGACGTTGAATTTTGCCAGTAGTGATCGCCCTCAAGTTACCTATACCAAGCAAGGCAAAGCTTGGGTGGCGGTATTAAATGGCGCACAGTTGCAACTAGGCAATGGTAATGCTAGCTATGCCAAGGCTAATCCTGCACCAGGTATTACTGCGATCGAGGCGACTCAATACGCTGCGAATAAAGTTCGTATTCGCGTGACTGCTAACGATCCAGAGATGCTCAAGGATTTGATCAAGCGACAGGATACTGGTGATAGCCTAGTATTTAGCCTAGAGATGCAGCCTTCCGCAACTCAATCTAGTAACCTCTCTGCATCTAATGCACCTGAATCTGGAGTTGTAAGTAGTCAAACTGCGGCTGAACCTAATCAAGTTTTAATTGCTCAAAATACTACTAGCTCTTCTGTCGGCAAGCCATTATTTGATCCGAAGGTGACAATCACTAATCCTGATGGGAAGACTCGTGTAGCTCAAAACACTACTCCAAATACAGCTCTGCCACCTGTTGCAAATCCAGTAACTCCACAGTTGCCAGGTCGTGTTCCTGGGGTTGTGCCACCATTCCGCCAAATTAAAACTCCTCCTGTTGGCGATATTGCCACAACTATGTCTAAGCTACGAGCTGATATTGTGGAGCTTGGTACGGCTGAACGTGTACCGAGAATTACTTTGCGCGATGCTCCTGCGATCGAGGTTTTGACACTAATTGGTCGTGTGGCAGGTTTGAGTGTTGTCTCCGCAGAAGCTCCTTCTACTCCTGGCACTACTGCTGCTGCTGCTGCTCCTGCGACAACTGGTGCTGCTACGGGCTTAAAGCAGCCAGTCAGTCTTTCGATTGAGAATGAAACTGCTCAAGATGTTTTCAATAATGTATTGAGAATTTCAGGATTAGAAGCAAATCGGATTGGTCAGACCATCTTTGTAGCCACGAAACTCCCTGTAACACTGAAGAACTTAGTCAGCAAGAGTTATCGACTCAATCAAATAACGACTGGTGAAGCCTCAGCTTACTTGATTGGTTTAGGTGCTTCCCGTGTTGTCAGCCGTCAACGTCCTATCCCTGGTGTGCAGACAGCTACAATTGGTACTGCTGCTCAGGCGATCATCAACGTTACTACTGAGGCTGTACCAACTCTAGAGACTGTTAGCATTACTCCTGAATCTGGCGCAACTCCATTGCTAAAAGGTTTGCAGGTAATTGCAGAAGAGCGTTCTAATTCATTGACATTGGTTGGTTCACCTAAGCAAGTAGAGTATGCTGAAGCTCAACTTGCAAGACTAGACCTGCGTAAACGCCAAGTTATGGTTAATGTAAGAGTTCTAGAAGTCGCTATCAATAATGGTCAAACTCTTTCAGGTGGATTTACTACAACTGGTGGAAACCCAACCATTACCCAAGGTCTCAGCGTTGACAGTACTAATACTTTGGGGATTTCTCTCAGTAGTAATAATCCTATAACGCTACCAACATCATTCATTGCTTCGCTTCAAGCATCAATTAGAAATGGAAGTGCTAAAGTAATCACTGATCCTAATCTCACTGTCCAAGAAGGTGAAACAGCAACGATCGCTTTGACAGATCAGGTTGTCAATAACATTACTTCTACTGTTACTGCCGCAACTACCCCTGGAACCGCCGCAACTACCACAACTACTGCAACTTTTGCGCAAGTTGGCTTAACTCTTGCTATTCAAATCGAGAGGATTGATGACAATGGATTTATCAATTTGTCGGTGTCTCCAAGAATATCTACACCATTAACTGCTGTGCCTCTGACTTCCTCTGCTGGAACTAATTTTGTAGTTCCAATTTCTGAGAGAGTCTTGAACTCTGGCAGAATTCGATTACGTGATGCTCAAACACTGGTCTTGTCAGGAGTTATTCGCGATTCAGATTCAGAGTCAGTTCAGAAAGTTCCTCTTCTTGGAGATATCCCAATTATTGGAGCTTTATTTAGAAGAACCGTTACAAGCAATAGTCGTAGTGAAGTGATCATTGTCGTCACTCCTCGCATTATTGATGACAGTCAGGATGCAACTTGGGGTTATACCTATCAGCCAGGCCCAGAAGCTCAAAAAGTTCTGGACAGTAACCAACGCAAAACTCAGTAAACTTTGCGTTTTCCTTCTTCATTTACACTCCTTTTTTCACAGCCTTGGAAATATCTCCAAGGCTGTTTTTTAGTGGAGGGGCAGGTTTAGTAGATCCGTGATTGGCTTACAGTAAAGCTTTTAGCAAAAATTGACCCTACGGTAAAATGGGGATTCCAACAGTTTTGTTAGTCAATCAGCTCGACTCATCTGGGGAAACTCATACACCGAAACTGTCTCAATAAACTCTATCACCCTTTCCCGATCGCCTTGCCTTGCCTGATACCAATTCACAAAAGTGTGGCAACACTTTCGTGAATTAAAAACCAAACCCAGTAAGGGTTTTAAAAACACAAAATGGCGTAGCCATTTTGTGTTTTGGTATGACTAGCTATAGCAATGTAAGCTTTGCTATAGTAGCGAAATTTGTTCTGAATTGAATACCAGTCCTCTCAACTGCGCGAAGCACTACCCATTCTTGAGTTTAGTTGTCGCGATTTAGATCTTTCCTGCTATTTGGAGAAGTGTAACTTCCCAAACTAATCGCGGTTGCACATAACGGGCAATCAATTCCCTCGCTTTATCGAGATGTTGTAGAACGGACTTAGTTCTTTGTTGTTCCCAAAAATAATTTTGTAAATAATCAATCAGCCATAACTGCAAATCTACATCCAGATCCTTGTTGATTTGTTTGGCGATCGCCATTGCACTTTTCGCATCTTGAGGAACTTGACGGACTAAGTTTAATAACTCGGCAGGAATGCTCTTGAAGTGATCGAACGACTCGATCGCATTACCCGCAGAACCTTGAGCTAGTGCCACCACTTCGGGCGGAATATCAGTATGTCCTTCGCGGGTGAGGACTTCTTGCATTTGTGCTTGATTGAGTCTCGTGAAGGGAATTCGTTGACAGCGCGAAACTAACGTTGGCAAAATTGAGCCAGCATCAGGAACAATCAAGATAATTGTGGCGTAAAGTGGTTCTTCGAGAGTTTTGAGCAAACTATTGGCGGCAGACTCTGCCATCGATTGCGCTTCTTCGATGATGACGACCGATCGCTTGCATTCAAGGGGTGAGCGACTCACAAATTCGCTAATTTCGCGCACTTGCTCAATCCTGATCTGAGGTAGGGCGCGGCGCTTTAGTCCTGCTGCGTCTGCTTCCTTTGCCGTCAGCATTTTACCCTTATCTAAATAGGTTGGCTCTACCCATAGTAAGTCGGGATGATTACGATCGCTTAATCGATTAGCCGATTTGCGATCTCCTAATAAAATCTTTGCAAATGCTGATGCAGTTTTGCTGCGCCCTACACCACGCGCACCAGCAAATAAATAGGCTGGCGCGATGCGATCGCGTTTGATCGCAGCTTTTAACAGAGTGATCGCTTGACTTTGACCAACGACGAGATCAAATGGTGAATTTAAAGATGGATTTGGGGCAGTTACCACTAGTCATTCCATAGATGTTGGGATGCTCTCCTTGAGTCATGGGATCTTAAACCTACTGGATAACGGCGATCTCGATTTCCTGAATCAAGATCATCAGCATTGCGCCGTCTTAGCCACCATCGGATCGCCTCATCAATGATCGCCGCAGGGTTATCAGTTATTTCCGATAGTTCAGTCAGCAACTCTGGTGCAATGTCCACTTTATAGGTGAGATCGATCTTAGGAAGGTTTGATTGATTCGCGATCGGATCTGGTGAAGATGCCAAGGGTTGATCACTGAGATCAGTCAGTTGTCCTTCAAGACTTATTTCATTATTAGCTAGATTATTCACTGCATCTTTGACGTTATTAGGTGAACTAGGAGCGATCGCAGCAGATTTAATTTCATTCAGGTTGTTTTGATTACTAACATCTCGCTTATCTAAAGTTAGCTTGCGCCAAATTAGTTTGCTCAAATTGATGATCGAAAACATTATTAAAATAAGTCCGAACTGAAATAGTCCAATAATCAAGATCAGCTTTTCTTTTAGCCAAAATTCATACATAATGTCTGGGCTCTACTTACTGATAGCTTTTCTGATTGATTCTAATCATTCCACTCGCCACGTGGAGGCACAACAGGATTCATCGTCAGGGGGCGTGAGCGATCGGCTTCTTTGATTGCCCGACGCTGCAACCATTGACGGATCGCTGTATCGATCGCCTGTTCAGGATCATTAGTTACCTCACCAAGCTCAGCAAGCAAAGCAGGGTCGATGTCTATACTTTTTAGCACCTCATTAAATACTGCTTCATTAGCCGATTGGGTTATTTGCGGTACGTTGGCGTTATCTTCTGGCATAAGGAATATTTAAATTAACTGGCACTATCCAGATTTTACCCAGATTTGTTACCTTCTGAATGTGCAAGGCGATCGCAATCTTGCTAAACCCAAAAACTAGAGATGGCGCGAAGCGCCGCATCTTTAAATGTTGAAAGTATTGCTTTGCAATACTTTCAACAAAAATATGGGTTTGCATGTCCAAAAATTCTGTATTCTGGATTAACATCACAGACTTTATTTGTATCCATGTCTTCACTTCAGGTCACACGCGGCACTCGCGACATCCTTGCTCCCGAAATTTATTACTGGCAGCAGTTAGAGACAACTGCGCGTCAAATTCTCAGTCAAGCTGCTTATACCGAGATTCGTACACCAATTTTTGAAGCAACTGAGCTATTTGCAAGGGGTATTGGTGAAGCCACAGATATTGTTGGTAAAGAAATGTACACTTTTGGCGATCGCGGCGATCGCTCGTTGACTTTGCGACCTGAAGGTACAGCAGGAGTAGCGCGATCTTATATTGAAAATAAATTATTTGCCCAAGGTGGCGTACAAAGACTCTGGTACATGGGCGCAATGTTTCGCTATGAGCGTCCGCAAGCAGGTCGCCAGCGTCAATTTCATCAGCTAGGTGTAGAAGTACTCGGCAGTGCCGATCCGCGTGCTGATGCTGAAGCGATCGCGATCGCTAGTGACTTTTTGCAAGCAGTTGGTTTAAAAGATTTAGTCGTTGACCTAAACTCGGTGGGCAGTGCTGAAGATCGGGTTAGCTATCGTCAGGCACTGGTGGACTATTTCACGCCTTTTGTTGAAGAAATTGACGCTGATTCTCGCGATCGCCTTACTCGCAATCCTCTCAGAATTCTCGATAGCAAAGACAAACGCACCCAAGAAATTTCCCAAGATGCGCCCAGTATTCTCGATTATTTAAGCCCTGAGTCGCAACAACATTTCGAGAAAGTCCAGAGTCTATTAACCGATCTTAATATTGCCTATCGGATTAATCCTCGACTTGTGCGCGGCTTAGACTATTACACCCGCACCGCCTTTGAGATTCAATCCAATCTACTGGGTGCACAGTCGGCAGTCTGTGGCGGCGGACGTTACGATCGCCTCATTTCGGAGTTAGGCGGTGCGGATGTACCTGCGATCGGTTGGGCGATTGGCTTAGAGCGTCTCGTCATCCTGATGCAACAGGTTGCTGAACAAAAACAAGCTGCGATCGATTTTTATATCATTTCTCGCGGCGAACAACCCGAAGCGAAGTCTTTATCCATTGCTCAACTGTTCCGTAAAGCAGGATTTACTGTGGAACTCGATCTCAGTGGTGCGAAGTTTGACAAGCAGTTTAAACGAGCAAGTAATGCTAATGCTAAAGCTGCTGTAGTGATCGGGGATAGTGAAATTGAAGCGGGACAGATTCAAATTAAATGGTTGGAATCTGGTGAACAGGAAGCTGTCGCGATCGCTGATCTCAGTGACAGTTTTGAAGAATTAAGACAGAAAATCAGGGCTTCGGCTTCGCTCAGTCAACCATCGGATTAATCGTGGCTTCGGCTTCGCTCAGACAGCACATCAAAGAAACGGTGGCTGAGCGAAGTCGATGCCTACCCTTCTAATGGAAGAGACTGGTTGAGGAGAAACTCACGGATGGCGGCATCTTCGGTGAGACCGATCGCTCTAGCATAGGCTTGTTTTGCTGCTGAGGTAGCACCTAACTGCTGGAATAAATGAGCTTTTAGCGCCCAATAGGGTTGGTAATTTTTGATGGATTCTAGAGGAATTGCATCGAGTCGAATTAAACCCTGTTCTATTCCTTGCGCTTCCGCGATCGCTGCGGCATGACTGACTAAAGCACCCAAAGTCGGCGAAAGCTGAATCAATCCTTCGTAAAGTAATGCTAATGCTTGCCAATTGACTTTCTGTGTGATCGCCCGTTGAGCGTGAATCGATTGAATAGCCGCTTCCAGTTGAAATCTACCCAATTGCTTAAAGGTTGCTGCTTGTAATAATTCACTCTCTGCTTCAGCGATCGCGACCTGCGACCACAGACTTGTATCCTGTTGCAATAGAGGCACATAGGAACCATTAGCAGTGCGACGAGCCTCGCGGCGAGATTCGCAGTAGAGCATGAGCGCCAGTAATCCTCTTGCTTCTGGCTCTTTAGGCATCAACTGAACACAGAGACGTGCTAGCCAGATTGCTTCTTTTGCTAATCCCCGATGGCGTGGATCGCTGCCGTCTACAGTTTCCCAAGCGTTAGTATAGGCTGCATATATCGCTTCTAATACTGCGGCAAGTCGAATTGGTAAATCCTTCTCTTCTGGTAATTCAAAAGCAATCCCCGCATCACGAATTTTTGTTTTGGCTCTGACAAGACGCTGGCTCATTGTCGCTGGAGCAACCAAAAATGCTGAAGCAATCTGGGCGGCATTGAGACCGAGCACAGTTTGCAACATCAAGGGCGTATGAATTGTGGGATCGATCGCAGGGTGGGCGCAAATGAATAACAATTTCAAGCGATCGTCGGGAAAGGTGACTGATTCTAAAGATGGCTCAGTTGAAGATTCTAATCCGTTCAGTTTGAAAGTATTGAGAACTTTGTCGCGAACTTGCGATCGCCTTCCTGCATCAATCAGTCGATTTCTTGCTGTGACTAGTAGCCATGCTTCAGGATTTTTGGGAACGCCGCTTTCTGTCCAAGTTTTCAAGGCGGAGAGGAAAGCATCGCCGAGGGCATCTTCAGCGGCGACAACATCCCTAGTTTGGGCGGCTAAATAGGCAACTAGCCTACCATAGGAGTTGCGTGCAGCTAATTCTGCGGCTCGACGTGCTTCCATTTGCGGTTAACCTCACGGTGCAGTTTGTTGCCAAGCTGGTAATTGCTCAATCAGCGCATACCATTTCTGAATGTGAAGATAGTCTTCTAAAGGAAATCTCGCAGGTTTAGCATAGGTCAATTCACTAGCAACGGAGAAGTCAGCCAAAGTTAAGGTGTCATTGACGAGATATTCTCGATTTGCCAGATAATTATTTAAAATGCTAGCTTCTTTATGAAAGCGATCGGTTGTCTGTTGGACTATTTGTGGGTCTGGTTCTCCTAGTTGCAAGAGCGGCTTCACAAAGTTCTCAAACTGCAAAGGCTGACAGACCTGATGCCAATGAGCAAGTTGCCAACTCTGCCAGCGCATGATGTCTGCTCGAATTTTTGCAGATTCTGACCAGAGAGAATTGGGAACTTGACTAGCCAAGTATTGCATAATCGCCGTAGATTCCCAAAGGATAAAGTCACCATCTTGGAGAACTGGTGTACGCCCTGTGGGATTTAACTGTACGAATTCGGGGTTGTGTTGTTCGCCTTTCTGTAAGTCCACCAATCGTAAATCGATCGGAAGTTGAAGATGAATGGCTACGGCATGAACTTTGCGGGTGTTGGGGGAGGGAGGAAAGTAATAGAGCTTCATGGGATTTTTCTCCTATAGAAATTTCTGTTTTGCCTACGGCAAAATGAAAACTGAAAAACTTTACTGAGAGTGATGTTTGGCTTAACAAATGAGTACATACTCATTTGTTAACAGCGATATTTCTACATGGGTAACAGTGGACGGACTTCGACCGCACAATTACTGGCGGCTGGGCAACGGGCTGCCCAATCCATTGCAGTGTCGAGATCAGGAACATCAATTAAGAAAAAGCCGCCGATTTGCTCTTTGGTATCGGCATAGGGGCCATCTTGAACATTGCGTTGTCCGCTTTGAATGCGAATGGTTGTGGCTGTGTGGCTGGGATGAAGTGCTGCACCACCTGCGGCAACTCCTGCTTCGGCTAGAGCTTGGGAGTAGGCGCTATAGGCTGGCATATGTTTTTCGCGATCGCGGAGGTCTTGCTCAGTCTCATAGACTAAAATTGCGTATTTCATGGGAGGCTATCCTTTTTGGGTTTGATTAAAGCACAGATTTTTTATGCCTTATATCTCTATGACGAACGAGACTTGAGCATTTCGACAGGAACCAAAATTTATTTTGTGCGACTTGCAAAGTATGTAACTGAGGTATTGGCGATCGCGCATATAACCCAAGTTTCTACCTATTCGCTCAAAACATAATTTAAAGCAAAAAAATACTAGATATTTACATGACAATGGCAGTATTTAGGACTTAGCTAGACTATTTTCAACCTGTTTTGAGTTGGTTTTTGATAAGTAGCAACTTTGGTTATATAAGTCGCTGAGCATAATTAAAAACTGGAGTCAAAACCTTTGGCGCACTTGTAGTGTGTACCACAGGTTTTTGGATTTTATATTTAATTTCGCCTAGCTACTTAGTTAATAGGTTGCTAACGATACAATCTCCAATTTTTTGTGTTCTATAATACTTATTAATTCTTAATAACATCACTAAAGCCTCACAAATTAATGGCAAATATTGTTGTTAGTTTAGTTTTGTTAATTAGTTATGAATTTAAGTTGTATTGATTAATCATCAAACGTTTAGTAATCAAGTAAAGAAGCAAGAGTAATTACTATTTCTCAGTAAGTCTTTTGTAGCTAAACAAAATCTGAGTTTATTTATAATAAGTAGAGGATTTTTATGTCTTACCATGGCGATATTTCTTCGAGCGAAGATGCAGTTGGAGTTGCGGTAGTTAATTACAAAATGCCGCGCTTGCATACTAAGGAAGAAGTCATTGAGAACTGCAAAAAAATTGCCTCAATGATAGATGGCATGAAGGTTGGTTTACCTGGTATGGATCTGGTGATCTTTCCAGAATATTCCACCCACGGCATCATGTACGATCCGAAGGAGATGATGGAAACTGCCGCAACAGTTCCTGGTGAGGAAACTGCCATCTTTGCTCAAGCTTGCATCAAGAATAAAGTCTGGGGAGTATTTTCTTTAACAGGTGAAAAACATGAGGCACATCCAGAGAAAGTGCCTTATAACACCCTAATTTTAATGAACGATCGCGGTGAGATTGTTCAGAAATATCGCAAGATCATGCCTTGGACTCCGATAGAAGGTTGGTATCCTGGCGACTGTACCTACGTCTCAGATGGGCCGAAGGGCTTGAAGATCAGCCTGATTATTTGTGATGATGGTAACTATCCTGAAATCTGGCGTGATTGTGTCATGCGTGGTGCAGAGTTGGTTGTGCGCTGTCAGGGCTATATGTATCCCGCTAAGGAGCAGCAAATCATTGTTTCTAAGGCGATGGCATGGATGAATAACACCTATGTGGCGGTGGCGAATGCCGCTGGCTTTGATGGGGTTTATAGTTACTTTGGTCATTCTGCGATCGTTGGGTTTGATGGTCGCACCCTTGGCGAATGTGGCGAAGAAGAGAATGGTATTCAGTATGCGGCTTTATCTAAGTTTGCGATTCGAGACTTCCGTAAGAATGCCCAATCACAGAATCACATCTTCAAGCTGATGCATCGTGGCTATACTGGGATGCTCAATTCAGGTGATGGCGATCAAGGCAAGGCAGAATGTCCCTTTGAATTCTATCGAGATTGGGTTCTCGATCCGAAGAAGGCAAAAGAAAGTTCGGAGGCAATTACTCGTTCAACTGTTGGCACTCCAGAATGTCCGATTGTTGGTCTACCGAACCAGCAGGCTATCCCTTTTGTAGAAAAAGCCAAGCCCGAAAGTGTTCCAGTTTCAGTTAAGGGCTAGTCTCGACTAGATTACTTTTTCTCACTTCTTTTTGATTACAGCGTAAAGCACTGAAGTAAAAAACAAGGTTTCTATTGAAATTGCTACTTTGCAATGCTTTCAATAGAAACCTTGTTTTTTTATAGCTAGATGTAATTGCGATCGCCGATCTCAGTGATAGTTTTGAGGTGCTGAGACAAAAGTTGTAATGCAAAATCTTAAGTCAAGAACGCATACACAAAGCTGAAACTATATTTTCTTTGACAAATTGACGATGATCACTGTTTGGAGCGTAGGTTGTTTCAGTTTCACTTAAATTTATGACAACTGTTCCACCGCAGCAATGATTAATTTCTCTCCCTTTTGATGGAAGTGTGTTTAAGTGAGTAGGAGAAATTGCTATGGTTTCAGGAGAGCATGTTTTAGCAAGCTGAGTACACATAATATGTACATCAGGCAGTATATCAAGTACAGCTTCTATGATTTCTTTGCGAGGGTTATTATGCTTGTTTCTTCCATTAGAAAATAAAATTAGTATTGGTTGTACTTTCTCACATAAATGCTTAGTAAATTCTTGATTACCTTTTCCTCCCGAACTTGCATTGCCTCCGTGATGCGGAAAGATAAGAACATCGGCAGCAAAATCAGGATTATCATTGGTTAAGTTATTCAGTCCTATATCATCGATATCTCCCGCAAGAAGTGCTACGCCACGAGCTTTATAGACGAGTCTAATGACTGCTGATACAGAATTCGAGTTCAGCTTGTTTTTTTTCAAATCTAAACCACCTGCTTGTCCAACAAGATCCATACTTGGGGCAAGAATTTGAATATTTACTTGTCCAACATCGAGATTCCCATTCATCTCTGTATGAAGAAAATCTCGTTTTGTATTTTGCCGCTTTTTTGCATCAGCGATCGCAAGACGTAATTCTATCCATATATCTGTCCTTTTAGAGCCGTCAGGATTGAGGTAAATATGCTTTATTGTAATAGATTCATCTAGAAGTAGTTTAATGAAACCTTCGATATGATCTTCATCAGCATGGGAAATGATGATTCGATCAATTTGTGAGACTCCAAGCTGCCGTAGTGTATCAATCAATGTGTAACCGTGAGCGCAATCAATAACAACTGTTCCTTCAGTGTCTTGCAAAATAGCACAATTTCCATGTGCGACATCAAGAATAATTAATCTAGGCAAGTCCATCATTGTCATCTAATTCTGGTGCTGACTCAAATAGTGTGAAGTAGAGATCATCAGATTTTTCGGCTTCTGTGTTGACGCGAGCGATCAGCCAAGAATCATTATTTTTCTTTAAGTGTAATTTTACATTAGTAAGCAGATCTTCAGGAATCTGTGAGGCTGGAAAACGAACTGCATGGTGACGATTCCAACTTGGAACAAATACTTTTGCAAATTCTTCGCCAGAATCGATAGTAATATCAACAATATGAACAAGGGTGCGATGAGGTCTACGTGCAGACGACATAATACCTTGAAATTCTTGTTCGCAAGTCTCAAAACTTTTATTGATTTTATCAGCGACGATATCGATATCGTATAGTTCAATTAGGTCATGGCGCTCTAAAATGACAGGGATTTTATCTCTGTACTTACGAATAGAATCATTAATTTCGTGTTCATTATATTGAGTTATCAAAATAGATGGAAATTTGCTTGTATACAGAGATGGCATTAATTCTGAGCCTTTAAACGAGGCTAACCCGTGGGTAGATAGCTGATAATCGCAAATAACCGCTTGGGCATTTTCTTGTATATATTGAACCAAAGTATCAACTTCATCAAATGAGTTCTCAACTATAAAAGTTTCAAATCCAACTAATTCAAGAGTCTCAGCTAGTTGTCTCCTAGCTTTCTCTTCATCATCTACGATCGCGATTTTCATGACAAGTACTCCTACTTTAAAGGTAACTGAACGATAAACTCGGCTCCACCTAGTTGACCATTGGCAACGGCACTAATTTTTCCTCCTAAATCAATAACTGAGTCTTTTGCTATTTTCAATCCTAACCCAGTACCTGATCGTGTGGTGGTTTTGCCAGCCAGCCAGATTTCATCTATTGTGATTCCTTGAATACCCAACGCATTATCCATAACTCTTAGCCAAATAAAGTCTTCATTTGATTCAGTTCGGATTACAATCCTGCGATTTTGAATAGGTGCATCTTTTGCATTAAAAGCATTGATTGCATTAGTAATTAGATTAATTAAAATTGCCTCTACGAGAGCCGTACTTCCTCGCAAATTAAGTTCAGTATTTACTTTGTCTAACTCAATAGTAGTATTAGAACTTTCGAGGAAAGGATAGAATAAATTAATTACATCATTAATTACTTGATGTATCTCGATTTTACCCTGAGAGCGTTTTTCCTTCTTTAATAGATAAATTGGATATTTAGCAAAGCCTTGAACTGAACCAGCCAATTGTTGAATAGTTGTGAAAGTTTTCGCGAAATATTTGAGATAGATTTCGTTTTCTATATATTTCTGCATTTTTGCATTTAAAATACCAACTTGTCCTTTCAATGTATTAATTTCTCTACCTGACTCATGGGCAAAAATAGCAGCAGTAGTTCCTGCCGTCGCTAAACTTCGATATAGTTGTAGTTCAATATTTAAGACTTCTACCTGTCCTTCTCTAATTTTGTCATAATCTTCTACTGCTAATAATGTTTCTTCTCTAGGTTTTGGTTCTGGAATATAAGTCGTAATAATATCCTCAATATTTTTCTTTGCTTCAGCAATCTTCGGCTTTATTTCTCTTTTTACTTGTTCCTGTTTTACTTCTACTGTTTGCAAGCGAAAATCTGCAACCCATTCGAGTGTGTTCATTGCAAATTGTTGCAAGTTGAGAAATGTCTCATTCTCTAGAAATCCAAGCCGATCAGTTTTTTGTAACAACAGACTATTTGAGTCTTCGGCAATAATTCTACCAATGACAGTGCTATTTGAAGGACGGACTTGAGGATTGCGCGATCTCGAAAAATTGATTTTTAGCCAGTCATCTCCTTTATCTCCATAGGGAGCAACTCTCAATCCTCGATGGTAAAGATGCACACCACCAACTGCTTCTAACCAGTGTCGAATTTTGGGAAGATGATGACGATCAAGAGGAGAAAAACTTTGTGGGTTCAACTGGAAGATCCATAACTCGAAATTGGCAGGCACAGATTTTTGATAAGGGCTGTCAGTAGGCAACTTTTCTTCCTCTGATGATCGCTCAGTTATATCTATTTGTTTTCGATGCCTACTAACATTAGAATGTGATGCCGAAGCAACAAGAGAGCCTCTGCGGTCAAATAATTGGGCTGAAGCATATCCATTTTCATCAAGTGAAGCTTTAAGAAAGAATTCAGCATCATCAAAAAATTGTTCGTTGACTTGCTTTTCTATATCTGTAAACCCAGTACCAAGCAATCTAGGTCGAAATGATGTATTCGTCTCAAAAGGATCGGCTAATAGCAATAGACCTCTAGCAAGTCTATTAATCTCTAGTTTGCCAATTTTTACTTTCAGGTTCCTAATGATAGTTGTTGTCCCATGCCCTGATGTTGTTTGCTTTACAGTTGGAGATAGAGATACATCTTCAACAGAATCCACAGTATCAAAATCATTCCAGCAAACACTGACGGCGTATTCTGTATTTGGTTCACTTTTTGGACGTGTTGTAAGTTCTACATGGCTTCCATGACGCAACGCAGCTAGCCTTCCCAGACCTTTAGAGCCAACTCGCAAACGATTATTAACTGGTGTGCGATCGCTAGCTCCCTCTTTCTCCGATTTACCAATAACTAACCAGCCACTCTGAAGAGTTTCAAGATCCATCCCCATACCGTTATCGGAGATCACAATACTACCGCCGATCTCCTCGGTATTTAATAACTCGACCTCACACACTGTGGCATCTGCATCATAGGAGTTTTTGACTAGCTCCAAAATACCCTGATCAGGGTTAGGAATTAGTTCTTCTCCTAGTCTGCTAAGGATACTTGGAGAAAATTTGAAATGCATATGAACTTACTGCAATACATATTTGATCCTAAGTCTTAGTATAAATGAAATTTTGCGTTATTGCGTATGGAGTGAATTTCGTTTTGCAAATCATCTATAAACGCTCAATTGTTTATTCCACAAGACATATAGCGGATGACGCGGATAACCTGCTTTTGTGATTCCCAAACAGTGAGGTTGAATATTGTGTTTAGATAGCAACTCCAAAACAAGGCGATCGCGCAGCATTAATTTACCGTTATTTCCCCAAGCAACAACAACACGATCAGCTAACTTAACCGCCTTTTTTAAATAGCGATCATTCTGGTTTCCAATAGGATCTTCGACCTGTTTCAGTTCTAGTGGACTTGCCGATCTAAAAGCAAATAAGTTGACTACAATTAGCGAACCATAGTCCCAAGACTTCGCAAAACTAGTACATCGCCGCAGTGTTGGGTCATCAATACTTGCATCCGCCTTACTCGGATTAAGCATGATAAAAACAATTTTTGACTTGTCTATATCCCATTCTCGCCATAGCGAATAACGGTAGAGTCCCGTTTTATCGATGACCGCACCTTTTTTCATCAATCTTCTTACCTGAAAGCTAAGAAGAAGGGCAACACTTAGTGCTGCCCTTCTTTCAATCTTACGCTTGTGATTGCAAGTAATTTTGTAAACCGAGTTGCTCGATTAACTTGAGTTGCTTTTCTAGCCAGTAGGCATGATCCTCTTCAGTATCTGTGAGAATGCCTAGCAAAATCTTACGGCTTTGATAGTCCTGCTCAGTCTCACAGATAGCGATCGCTTCTTTTAGATCGCTGACCACCTTATATTCATAGTCCAAATCGCACTTCAACATCTCAGGCACAGTTTTCCCGATATTGATTCCATCTTGTTGTGATAGATCGGGTGTACCCTCCAGAAAGAGAATTCTCTCAATCAATAAAGCTGCATGTTGGGTCTCATCCTGCATTTCATGATTGATTCGTTCATACAGCTTATTCAAACCCCAGTCCAAATACATCCGTGAGTGAGTAAAGTACTGATCTCTTGCTGCCAATTCCCCACGCAACAATTTCGATAATTGTTGTAGAACTTTCTCACTGCCTTTCATGATTTTCCTCAATTGATTTCTAAAGTATATATTTTTATAATTGATCGCACGCTGCATCAATTCGCCAAACTGCTAGATCATCGACTGTAAGAAATTAGGCAAGCCCGCATTCTCAATCAACCAAATTTGTGACTCCAGCCAATCGATTTGTTCCTCGGTCTCTTCCACCAATTTGGCGAACAGATCACGGCTGACAAAATCCTGTTGAGTCTCGCAGATTACCACAGCAGCTTTCAATCCATCACGAATCTCTGTACAGATGGTTAGATCATTTTGCAATAATTCAGGTACATCTTCACCGATTAGGAGCTTCCCCAATTGTTGTAAATTGGGAAGTCCTTCCAAAAAAAGTACTCGTTCGATCAGATAATCTGCTTGCTTCATCGCTTTGATCGAATACTTATATTCGCGATCGTTAAGCTGCTTCAATCCCCAGTTTTTGCACATCCGTGCATGGAGGAAAAATTGGTTAATTGCTGTCAGTTGTGCCTTGAGAGCCTCGTTTAACTGACTCTTTACATCTAAGTTTCCTTGCATCGTTGACCACCCTAAATATCTAGTGACATGAGATTACTTATAGCATTTCCCATGGTAATTCTCATCATGGAAATTGTTCATATTAAAATCAATTCTCAAAATGATAGAGAATTCTCAAACCTTACCGAGCTTAATTTCTAATTGTTGAAAGTGTAGTCGCACTTTTGACAATTAGAAATTAAGGGTAATTAATATAGAACTCCAAAATCTACACCGTTCTCTGTGCAGACGGAATAGGTTTTAAATCTAAGTTTTACTTACACATTGGCACTTAAGGGGTAAGTAAATTTTCATGTTTTTGAAGCCTGCAATATTATCCTTGACTAATTTGGCATCATCAACAATAATGAGAATTACTTGCAATAAAATTAATTTCTAAGAGAGGCTAAAGGCAAATGTACGTTTGTATCTGTCATGCCATAACCGAAAAGGATATACAGCAGGCGGTTGTTAAGGGCGCTAGTTCGATGGCGAGACTATCGGAATTAACTATGTTGGGTACTCAATGTGGTCATTGCACCAAACACGCCGATCAAGTCTTGAACCAATGTGCCAATAAGCCTGCATAAACCAAAAAACGCTGACATTCTAGTTATCCAGCAAGCGATACTTTCAGTAAGCTGTGCCTAGTTGAATTTTTTGACACAATTTACCACTCTATCAAGCCCAGCAAGGCTTTTGGGTTTTGATTTTACCGTTAGCAAAATCAAAACCGCTATATGAGGCTGTTGGTTGATGGCGATCGCTATTAACCCTGAAATACTGTTGATGCACTTCTCAAATATAAGTATCAACCTGAAAAGTCTTCTGCCAGAGCTGCAACAGTTTCTTACAGCTGTTTTCGATCCAAGGAATCACAATAAATTTTTTGAAAGTGTCACTAAGTAACACTTTCAAAGTATTGGCTCGGGCTTAAGCGTCCAGCGTTATAAACGCCAAGGAAGAGAGGCGGCACTTAGCGCCGCCTCTCTTCCTTGGCGTTTTGATTTATTAGGCATTATGGCAGCTATGCCATCACGATATATAGCAGTAAGATTTTCCCAGTTCTTCATGGAACCGATTAACCTCCTGTCAGTCAACATAGGCATATTGCAAAAATAAACGGTAAATCGGTTTAGGTTTTGATGTTCTAGATTTACATAAATTTTATGGCTCGATTAAAAAATATCAGAAGCATCAAACATTTAATAACCATTAGTATCAGCCTGCTGCTAATCTTTATTGGTTTAACGGGATGTCAATCTCAAGCTTCCAACGACCAATTAGATCAGTGGCATAAAGAAGCGATCGCTGAAAATGACCGACTTACAGCAATTTACAGCTCAAATATAGCAAACAACTGGATACTCAGAGTTCAAGGTCAAGTCCAGAAACCGATGACACTCAATTGGTCAGAAATCGAAAAGCTCTCTACTACAACATTTACTAGTATAAATCCTCATGCGGGAACAGCTAAAATCCCCCATGAATTTCGAGGTATTTTAGTCAAAAAGCTACTAGAAGATTCGATAGTGGAACCTGACGTGGAAGATGTGACAATCGTTGCCGCCGATTCTTACTATGCCACCATTTCTCTTAAAGACTTGTATCGCAATCAGGGATTGTTAACGATCGCAGAGTATGGCAAACCAATTCGTCGCAACGATGGAGGTCCAATTCACATGGGGTACTATAGACCTGCTCAACTTGATCTAAGTGAAACCAACAAACAACGTTGGGTTCACTATGTTACACACCTGATTGTAGGAACAGAACCTTTGCGTTTAAAAGTTGGGAAGAACATACTAGAACGAGCGGACTTAGAGAAACTATCAAAACACAAAACCACTGTGTTAGTCGGTTACAAAATTGGCTGGCAGTCAGAGACTGTAGAGCTTGTTGGCATCAAAATCCGAGATATTCTTCGAGATCAGAATATGAACATCCCACCAACATCTATCCTTAAAGTTCGTCGCAAATCAATGGATGACCTTGATCCACAAAAATCGGTAAAAATCCCTGCAAAATTAATTGATGAATGTGACGTGATGTTGGCTTATCAATGGGGAGCAGGTTCTCAAAATATTCCCGCAAGTAAGGGGGGACCACTTACTCTAGCCTATGGCAATAACTGCCCCAGTGAAGCTATTAAGAATTTAGCTTGGCTGCCATTTGTCGAATCTATATCAGTCGAACCTGCGGAAATAAAGCCATGAAACGGAATGCTTTCAAACCTAAATCTGCGAAACTAAACCCTCAAGGGACAAAGCATTCAAGACAGAAAAATTTATTTGTATTTCGTTCAATTCAAACAAGAATTGTTATGGCGATTACATTCTTGATAATCCTAGTTGTCACCGCCATAGTCTGGTTATGGGCAACCAATGAAATGGAATTTTATCGTACTCAAAAGATTCAACAGGTGCAATCTTTTGCCGCAGCCTTTGGACAAACTCTACAGCTAGAATTGGGAGACAGAAACTGGGCGAATATGCGGGCAAAGATGGATCTGATCATGCAAAGCAATGAAGATTTTGTGTACGTGATGGTGGATGATCGCCGAGAAAATCATCAAATTGTATCTGCTGCTCCTAATGATATTGCAGGACAGTACATGACTGATTTAGTGCCAGTTGCGGTGAGCCAAAATGCTATTCGCTTTGGAGAAAAAGATTTCAAAACTAGCCTCAAAGCGAGAATTACAGAAACTTATCTGCTGCGTAATATCGAATTTCCGCAAGGTATATTACGAGCAAAAAAAGGAGAGCGAATCATTGAAGCAGCGATTGATATTCCTGATAGCTACGTACCTGAAAAGGCTAATGGAACATTTCGGGTAGGGATTACCCTGCGGCGGGTGGATGGACAGATTGTGAATGCGGTGACTAAGACATTGGCAGTTGGTGCGATCGCTTTATTATTGGGCATTATCGCGGCATATTATTTAGCTTGGGTATTGAGCCAGCCGATCTTACGTCTGCGCGAAAGTGCTGCACGACTTGCTGCTGGGGAGTTGGATCACCGAGTGAAGATTTATAGCCAAGATGAGCTTGGCGAGTTAGGTCATTCATTTAACGATATGTCTGATTCATTGCAAGCTTCCTTTGATCAACTTAAAAAAACGTTGGATTCCTTTGAGAGATTTGTTCCTGAAAAATTTCTACAGGTGATTGCACCAAGGGGTATCGAGAATATTGAGGTTGGTGAGTTTGCTAAACGCAATATGACAATTCTATTCTCAGATATTCGGGGTTATACTGCACTTTCAGAATCTCAAACACCTGAAGAAACATTCAAGTTTCTCAATGAATATATCTCCTATGTTGTCGCAGCAATTGATGAACATGGTGGTTTTATTGACAAATATATCGGTGATGCAGTTATGGCGCTCTTTGATGATGAGCATACTGATAGAGCTTTAAAAGCAGCGATCGCTATGCAGTCAGAGATCGCGAAGTTTAACCAAAAGCGATCGCAAACGGGCTTAATGCCAATTGCCAGTGGCATTGGTATTCATCGAGGAGTGGTAGTTATGGGAACCGTTGGCTCGACGTTTCGTATTGACTCGACCGTAATTGGGGATGCTGTAAATGTATCGTCTCGCATTGAGAGCTTGACTAAAAACTACAACTGCGAAGTCTTGATTAGCGACTCGGTAGTATGTGCTTTAACTCATCCAGAGGATTTTCGATTGGAAATAGTTGAGGAGTCTGTAAAAGTCAAAGGTAAAGAAGCTGCTATTAAGCTATATCGATTGCATTTGAATAATGAGCACTAGAGACGGCAGACAATGGCTAGTTGAGAAGTATCGCATTAGCAATCTGATTGCCTACAGACTCTCCAAATTTTCAGCAAAGCCAAAAAATCCAACAACTGAAGACAATTTCAGCATTATACCAAAACACAAAATGGCGTAGCCACTTTGTGTTTTTAAAATCAGCAATTCTCATTATGAAACCGATTTTGGTGTTTCCAGCGCCGAAGGCGCTGGAAACACCAAAATCGGTTATTTGAAAGCCCGCCAACGGCGGGCTTTCAAATAACCGATTTTTATAATGAGAACTGCTGTTTTAAAACCCTTACTGGGTTTGGTTTTTAATTCACGAAAGTGTTGCCACACTTTTGTGAATTGGTATTATTGGTCAGCATTTTTTGCGATCGGCAATGGGCTGTAGAATGGACTATGACAAACGCTCAAGCAAACCCCATTCCATGTTCACCTTCGCACTGCCCAAAGGCTCACTGTTAAAAGACTCGATCCGCTTACTCCAAGGAGTTGGGCTCGACTTTAGCGCATTCCTCGATGCATCGAACCGCCAACTCCAAATCACCGATCCCACAGGAGCCGCCAAAGCACTGCTAGTAAGAGCGCAAGATGTGCCTGTATATGTGGAATATGGACAGGCTCAGGCTGGCATCGTAGGTGAAGATGTATTGCGTGAAAAAACTCCTAAAGTGGCAAGGTTGCTTGACTTGGGATTTGGTGGCTGTCGGATGTCGATCGCTGTTTCAGGAGAGAGCCGCTATCGCTCGCCACTAGACTTGCCGCCCCATAGCCGTGTCGCCTCAAAATATGTCGGTTGCGCCCAAGCCTACTTTGACAGCATTGATTTACCTGTTGAGATTATTCCCCTCTATGGTTCAGTTGAGCTTGGCCCAATTACAGGCATGGCAGAAGCGATCGTGGACTTAGTTTCTACGGGAAAGACACTCAAAGATAATGGACTCATTGAAATTGAAGTTTTATATCAAAGCACAGCCCGATTAATCGGACATCCGCTTAGTTATCGCTTACATAGCGATCGCTTCAGTGAGTTAATGCAACAAATGCAAGTTACTGTTTAACGAAAAAAGAAGCGCAAAGCGCTTCTTTTTTTACATGAATTTCATTGCAGCGCTTTGCGCTATAGCTAATCAGTTAGTTTTTCCCATGCCGATTGCGCTGCTTTTTGAAAACGGTTCAGGGTTTTCGAGACTTTTTTCTCTAGTTTTTTCTCGACATTTTCTAAAGCCTCGTTAACCGACTCAACTGCCCAGCTATCAAATTCTTCAAGGCGATCGCGCACTGACCCAACCTGCTTATCAACATTTTTATGGGCTTTTCTTAAATTCTTTTCGTACTGCTGTTGAGCTACGTCCGCAACTGTATGTAGCGTTTTTTCGATCTGATGCTTGATATCTTTTGACTTTTTGGACATCGCGATAACTCCTGAGTAATGCACTGCAAAAGTATGAGTTTCATTTATCATAATCGCTATAGCTGGGATAGCAAGTAGAGCCATGATACAAGATTTTAATGAAGATTTCTATCAGCAGGGGTTAGTTAAGGCGAAGGCTGGCGATCGCTATGGTGCTGTGCAAGCCTTTAGCTGTGCGATCGCAGCTAATGCTCAATTTGCTGAAGCATATTATCAGCGAGGTTTAGTCCTATTTGATTTGAGCGATCGCCAAGGAGCGATCGCTGACTATGACCAAGCTCTTAGCCTGAAACCTGATGCGATCGATGTGTATATTGCTCGAAGCATTACTCGCATTGCTAGTAACGATATCGCGACGGCTCAAGCTGACATTGCTCAAGCGCTAGTAATTAATCCCAAATCCGCGATCGCACATCAATTATTGGGCTTGACCTATAAACAACAAAATCAAATCGAAAAGGCGATCGCTACCTATAAGAAAGCAGCAAGTCTATTCTTAGAACTACGGGATGAAGATAATTGTCGCCGTTGCATCGAGAGCTATAAACCTCTAGAGGCAATGTTGCCACCATCTACCACCGATATTTTTGCCAATGTGCAGCAAAGGATCGATAAGGGCGACTATACAAATGCCTTGATCGATCTCAATTGGATACTGCAAATCGATCCTAAAAATGTTAAAGCTTTCTGTCTGCGAGGCTTGACCCTCGGTAAGCTCGGCGATCCTGAAGCCGCGATCAAAGACCTCAACCAAGCAACTTTCCTCGAACCGCAAAATCTTGAAGTGCGAATCAGTCGTGGCAGAATCCGTCTCGAAATTGGTGATGCTCAAGGAGCAATCAGCGATTTTAATGAATTACTGCGTGAATATCCCAGCATGTCGGAAATCTATAGCGATCGCGCTAAAGCTCATCTAAAACTTCAGGACTATCGCACTGCGATCGAAGATTTTTCGCGATCGCTTTCTCTCAATAACAATAGTCCCCAACTATATTGCGATCGCGCTGAGGTAAGGTATGACTTTGGCGATCTAAAAGGTGCGATCGATGATTACCAACTAGCAGCGAATATTTGGTTTAATCAGTCGAACATGGATCGGTATCGCTATGCATTAGATCGGGTTAATCTCTGGCGATCGGAACTCGAAAAACAAACTAAAGAGGGTAAGCGTCAGCAGCCAAATGCTGCGGCAAATGTGGATTTGATGCAAATGCCGAGTCTGGAATTACAGCAGCGTTTGCTAAGTTTGGTCGGCGGCAATATGGCGATCGCTCAGCGCCTAATCGACATTGCGAAACAAGATCATCCGAATATGCCCGAAGTTTGGTACTGGCAGAAAGTTATCTTTGATCTTGAAAGCGATCAAAGACCTAGAAATTAAGCCTGTTTTCTATTAACCAGTGAAATGTGAAGTTGCTTCTATACCTTACTTTTGTTTCCCGACAGACCTAATATATATTTGGTGGCTAAGATTGTCATCAGCATTAACTTAATTAGTTTGAGCTTGCCATGCAAATAATTAAACGAACGACGCTGCTTTATCAGGCTGGCAGCTCAGCTAAAGTCTACGAAATCGATCTTTGTCAGGTTGGCGATAATCGCTATGTGGTCAACTCGCGGTATGGGAAACAAGGGGCTGTCCTCAAAGAGAATTCCGAGACAGTTACAGCAGTATCCCTAGAGCAAGCGCAGAAATTGCGCGATCGCTTAGTCAATGCAAAAGTAAACAAAGGCTATCGTGATGCTACTGGGGAAGCTGAGACAACTTCTACACCGATCGCAAGTCCTCCACTGCCACCGATAGAAATTCCCATTGATAGCGATGCCAGAAGTCAAGCGATTCTCAATCGATTGGTGGCAATCTTAAATGTGGGTGTGCCGACGGTCGTTGCTACTCGGCAAGTATCTGGTCGAGCTTCTGGCAGAAGATCCAGCAGAGTATCTAGACGAGGTAGTACAACTAGCACAGCCGAAGAGAATCGCCAGCATCCCTTAGATCGATTGATTTGGCGGGTGGGAGAACTAAAGATAGTAGCAGCAGCACCTCTTTTGTTGCGAATGCTCAATACTTCTCGCAATCCCATCAGGAACTATGCGATCGCTTGGTCATTAGGATGGTGTGGAGATCGCAGTGTCATTCCCGCATTAGAAGGGCTGTATCAAAATAGTGCTACGCCAGACGCAGTAAAGCGCATTGCCTTTGAAGCTGTTTTTAAACTGGCTGATAGTGCTAAACAAGCGGAGATGCGATCGCAATTAATCGCGCAATTACCGATCGCACTGCAAGATCCAGTTCGCCATGGTACTGCTGAGCAATTTGCGGAAGCTTTTCAGACTCTTCTCAATAGCGACGACCGCTACCGTTTTATGGCGATCGAATTGCTCTATCAAATCGATAGTGAGAAGATTCGCCCTGTGATTTTAGAGGTTTTAAGAACGGTTCCCCTAGAATATAACTACTTCCAAAGAGTGCGCCATATCTTTAAAATTGCCGAATATCGTCAAGATGCGGAAGCATTCGCAATTCTTGCGAAGCGCTTCGATCAAGATAAAAAAACGGAATGTGAAGAGATTGAGAATAATCAGGTTTATTCCCAAAAAACGCGCAGTTACTTAAGGCGGCGAGTATGGCGATCGCTGCGTAAACTTGGTGAATTAAACGATCCAGCCTACATTAACTTAGCCGTAAGTATTCTCTTGCAGCACGCTGATGTTGATGCCGAGGAAGTGCGGCAATCCGTTTACTATAAATATGATCGCAATTGGCGACGGTATGAATCAGCCAGAATTGAATGGGATATCTATGCTAAATATCTCACCTTCAATCATATTCTCTACGAGCATAGCCCCCGTTATGTTCTGAAGCCCAACTCCAAAGCATGGCGATGCGTTCCACCCTACAAGCCTGAAAGTCCTGAGCCAAAAGTTAGAGAAGAAGCATTCCCTCAACTATGGGAACAGCATCCCACTGCGCTATTACAACTTCTATTAGAAAGTGAAGCTCGCCCCGTACATCATTTTGCCGTTAAAGCGATGCGGTCATGTCAAAGTTTTTGTACAGAGATACCTCTAGAGAATCTGATTAAAATTTTAGACCGTCCCTACGAAGTCACCGCGCAATTGGGATTTGAGCTGGCAGGGTCACGTTATCAATCTGATCGACCTGATGGCAATCTGATTTTAGCGGTGGCTAATTGTGCTTTTGCGCCTGCAAGAACCGAGGCTTATCGATGGATTAACGAACAACGCGATCGCTTTTTAACCGAAGATAGTCACTTAATTGCGGGGTTAATATTGAGCAAACAGGCGGAGACGAGGACTTTTGCGCGGCAGTTACTCGGTGCGGCTATTTTGAGTGATGTCACAGCGCGATCGCTAATTGGACAGATTATTGCCCTGATGCTGACTCTGCAACCCGATCAAGCAGAACAAGCTAAACAAGGAGCAGAAACTCTATTACTTAGCTTCAGTATGCAATTGCGATCGCTAGGCTTAGAAATCATTCTCGATCTCCTGCGTCATCCTCTGCCAGAGTTACAAACCTTGGGAGCGCAGATTCTGGTGAACCATGAAATAAATGTCATGGACTTACCATCAGGCTTAATGGAAGCTCTATTAGAATCCCCCTATGATCATGTTAGGGTTTTGGGCGTGCGGCTGTTTGGGCAATTACCCGATCGCGTTTTGTTAGAACGCACGACCCTAATCTTGGCGATCGCGACCCATGCGATCGCGGATATGCGCGAAGCAATTCGTCCGATCATTCATCGATTGGCTAATGACAATCATGACTTCAGCTCAACTCTTGCAGGGCAACTACTCCAAGTCTTGCTTGCACCTGAAGCGAACGAAGGGGTGCATAAATTTCTCAGTCAGTTGCTCCAACACGATTTGCCTGAATGGATGTCTGCGGCTACCCAAGAGTTAACGCAGCAACTTCTCCAAACCAAATCTACTGCCGCTCAAGAAGTGGCGGGATCTATCCTCTCCGTCAATAGATCGGTTTGGGCGAGTAGCTTTACAATCGCAGAGATTGCTCAGTTTAGCAACCATGAAGTGTTAACAGTTCGCATTGCCTCCTATGCCATGGGCGAACAGATACTCCCCCGTCTGCATCGTCAACCAGAGGAATTACTCGCAGCATTACCATTTCTCGAATCCCACTGGGATGATGCAAGGCTATTTGGATTTCGCCTCTTTGGAGAATTACTCCAACCTGAAGACTTCACGCCTGTGGTGATTATCAGCATCTGCGATAGCATTCGCGCTGATGTGCGCAAGTTTGGACGCGATTTAGTCAGTCGCTGTTTTCAAGAAACCGATGGACAGGAATATCTAGTTAAATTTAGCGAACATCCTTCTACGGATATGCAGCTATTTGCCACCAACTATCTAGAAAACTACGCCACAAATAATCCCAGTCGTTTGCAGGAGCTAATTCCCTATTTCACAAGAGTCTTAGCCCAAGTAAATCGCGGTCGTGTCACCAAGCAACGTGTATTTGCCTTTCTCAATCAAGAAGCAATTAAAAGCGAAGCTGCTGCGCATATCGTCGCCCAAATCTTCACCCGACAATCTGCTGCGATCGCGATCGGTGATAAAGCCAAAGCCCTAGAATCTCTCTTAAAAATCCATCTCACCTATCCTCAAATTCCACTTCCCATCAAAGTATCTACTATCCCGACAAAATCACTACCACAATTAAGCAGTTAAGCATAATTAAAAACCAAAACCAGAGAGCGTACCGCCCGCGTAGCGGGCGGTACGCTCTTCTAGGTTTTAAGTTTACTTATGCTTAGCTACTTAGTGTAAACAAACATAGGATGCGTTACATTGCACTAACCCATCCTACAAATAATTCATTAATGAGACTTTAATCGACCAATCTTCGTCTTGTATACCAAGCGTGCATCAGTAAATTCTGAAAGCACAATACAGGGGCATCAAAGCCCCCCGCTGCAATAATTGAGGCGACTGCTGCGGGTGGTAGTACGGCGACAACAGTACTATAGGCTTGACGCATCTTTTCGATTTCCTCTGCTGGTGCTTCAGCAGATTTCCTCATTTGGAACCAAATCTCTAGAATGTCTGGATAATCTAAGGAAGAGAGATCGTAAGCGAGATCGCCATTAATCAAATACCCCTGTGGGCAAAGTCGTAAAGCTATTTGATGAAACAAGTTGGTTCTCTCCTCTGGCTGCATGATGAAGTGAGAAACCCACAAGCAAGTCGCCGCATCAAATGAGTCTGTTGCGGGTAGTGAATCGAGATAATCTTCGTGAAAAGTACAGCGTGATGTGAAACCGTTTTCTTCAACCCGCTGGCGGCAGATATCCAACATCGGAGCGGAAGGTTCTACTGCGGTAAATTGCCATTGTGGGAATGCTTGGGCGAGATCTAGCAATTCCGAGCCAGTACCGATACCGACGCAGAGGATTCGAGCATTGACAGGAAGATCGGACAGGATCGTGCGAATGATCAAAAAGAGTGAGTCACTGATTGGAGCGAATTTAGCATTACTTTTGTCATATCGAGCAGCCATTTCTTTGTCGAATACAATAGCTGTTTTTTGCTCGCTCATAATTAAAGCCTAATGATTGATGTGCTTTCACCATATCAACTAGATTAACGATGGGCTACAAATTTCTTGCCGAGGTTATCAAAAACTTGCCCCGATTTCTTTTCGATACAGGTTCGGAGTGATGGTCGTAAATCGACGAAATGTCGCGGTAAAGTGGCTCTGACTGGCAAATCCAAGCTGATAACTAATGTCGCTAATGGATAATTGGGTGTTAGTTAAAAGTTGTTGAGCGCGATCGATCCTCTGGGAGAGCAAATACTGATGTGGAGGCATCCCTGTAGACTGTTTGAAGGCGCGTGCAAAGCGATATTGACTCATTTTGACCACATCTGCCAATTCGCTCAATTTGATGTCTTCTGTGAAGCGATCGTGAATATGATCGATCGCCTGTTGCAGTTGTTTAGGTGTGAGTTTGGTGGCGATATCTTCAACCACAACCAGATTTGATGAGTAGTTTCTGACGAGGTGATTTGCCAATACCTGAATCACCGATTCAACGTACAACCTTCTGGGTGGTTGTTGGTGAAACTCCCGCCGCAAATCGATACCAAGCTGTTTAATCAAAGGATCTCTTGCTGCCCACTGCTCGACAATTTCCACATTTTTACCGACTAATTCATCGGCGATGCGATCGACAAATTCAGGTTTGAAATCAATGACGATCGACTCATATTTACGCTCTAATCTAACTTTGTGGGGCAAGTTTGCAGGTAAAATACAGACGTGTCCCGATCTCACTTGCTGTTGTTTCTGTTGCCCCGATCGAGTTTGCCACATTGCTTCAAATGCAGCTCCCTCAAACGGAATCGCAATTTTTATGTGCGGATCGATATGTTCGATGGAATGAGTTCGATCGCTGGAGCAAAGCGGATGCTGCGCCAACGAATTATAGAAAACATCACAGCCGACATCTAAGTTAATAGTATGCATAGATATTAGTTTGGAAGTATTTATTTCAGGAATTTGGGAAAGAAGGTGATCTAAGTAAATCGCGGTCTCGTCACCAAGCAACGGGTGTTTGCTTTTCTCAATCAAGAAGCAATTAAAAGCGAAGCCGCCGCTAGCATCGTCGCCCAAATTTTCACCAGACAATCTCATGCTAAACTAAACCGTTATGAAGACGGATACGTTATTCTATCAATTATTTCAATCCTTCCACACCCTACTATTCGAGCTAATCGATCGCCCGATCGCAGAAGCCGAAGGATACAAATTCAGCTCAGCCGAGATCAAAGAAAAAGCATTTCGGTTTGACGGTATCTTCATGCCCGAAACCAAAGACAAACCAATATTTCTAGTAGAAGTCCAATTTCAACCCAAAGAAGACTTCTACTCCGAATTACTAGCCGAAATCTTCCTATATCTCAACCAATATCGCCACATCCAAGACTGGCAAGCCATAGCCATCTTCGCGAAACACAATAGCGAACCAACACCCGACAAATTCTGCCAAGAACTAATTGTCTCAGGAAGGATCACCCGCATATATTTAGAAGACCTGCGGGAAGAAACGAACTCCCTTGGCATAGCCATCATTCAGCTAATCTTAGCCACAGAAAAAAAAGCACCAACCATGGCAAGAAACCTAGCCAAAAAAGTTGAGCAAGAAACAAACACTGAACTGAGAGATAACGTAGTAGAATTCATAGAGGCAGTGTTGGTATACAAATTCCCAAAACTAAGTCGTCAAGAGGTTGAATCGATGTTTACACATAGCGATCTAAAGAAAACCCGCGTCTACCAAGAGGCTATGCTGGAAGGTAAACAAGAGGGCTTGCAAATTGGTAAACAAGAGGGCTTACAAAGGCAGGCTGCGATGTTGGTACGAATGCTAACCCGCAAATTTGGTAAAATATCTCCAAGCATAAAATCTAAGATTGCTAAACTATCTGTCGCGCAGCTAGAAAATTTAGCCGAAGTAATCTTTGACTTACAAACATCTGCTGATTTAAGTGCTTGGCTAAAAGAACATTTGGCGCGTTGAACAAGAGCAACGAAAGGGTATTACACAATTGCATTAGCGATGCGATCGCTATGCATTCGCAATGCGAGGATATGTTCGCATGGCCCTTTAAATAGCTTGTTTTGTTGATGCCAGTTGCAAGTACATTCGGCGTGAACAATGCGTAGATCGCGATCGAGCGTGACCACAGGTAGGAAAGTTTGATTTTTGTGGCGCACTTCTCCTTGCAAAAATTGAGTTCCCGAAGTATCAATATTGTCATTGGTAATCCGCACGGCATTTTGTTCTAAAAATTGACTTGCTTGGGCTTCGCGATCGCTAGCAAAGCGCAGTTTATCCATCGGCAAAGGCACATTGGACAGTTCGCGCACGCGATAGATCTGCTTATTTAAGTCATAAATCGCTCTACCCGCCTGAGTATAGGCACTGAGTGCACCAAGAACCACCGAGCGATCCAGTCTGAGTCTTGCTGCCAGAGCGTCAGGGGATTCTACCCAATTCTGCTTGAGGGCTTCAAAAATCTGGCGTTTGGTGCGATCATCAACATTCGCCCTAGGCGCAAGTAAATCAAAATTACTCGCCTTTGCCCAGTCATTAGCCGTCCAGCCCGATAAACCCAAGGTGAAGGACATATCTTCAAGATCGGCGACATAAAAAGAAGGCATTCCATTGCCAAGTAAATGCACGGTGAATTTACGCGCAACGGGAATCAGTCGCTCCAAAATCAAGAGGCGACGACGACCCCAAACACGGATCGTGCGATCGCTATTGCCTTCATAAATTGAACGGGAACAGACTATTTCCGTTCCCCAAGGCTCAAATACAATTCGGATAGGTTCGTTCGGCTTGAGAATATAGCGCATACTGCGCGGGCCCTGCTTTTCTTTGCGACGACGCAAAACAAAACAGATATTATAAATATCAGTAGGATGGAGGTCAAAGCGAATTGCAGGAAGTGACATTGCCGAGCTAACCTGCAAAAAGCCGCGCACCCAAGTATCTGGCAGATCGATTTTGACTTCTTTATAGTCAGCCTCTCCTGTGGTCTTTACTTCAAACCCCGAAGGATCGACCTCCAATAACGTCCGTTTATAACTGCGAATCTTTTGGAACTCGTCGTAGAGTGCGGCGGAGTAATCGATATTGGTAGTGCCACAGGCAAATTCATCAATATTCTTAAATACCTCATAGCTAGCCCCCAGACGACCATAGCTAGACTCATCTTGGCTAAAGCATTCAAAGAAAACTTCGTCGGGATGAACGGTAATTACAGGGTCAAGCACAAACCAATAATCTCGATCTTTTTGATAGAGATAATCAAAATATCTCGCGGTGGCTCGATAAAATCCAGACATCCGTTCCGAACTGCGCCGATTTAGATCGGTGAGATCGGCTTGGAGGGCTTTGATCCTATCTGTAACTTCTTGGCGTTGGGCGGCGACCAGTTGCCAGTCAATCTCATTGCGTTGGGCTGCCCAAGCTTTGTAAGCTTCTTTATCCTTTGGCTTAAAACGAAGGTCAGAGACTACAACGTCATGCAAGGCACTAATCGCTTCTCGAAAGGCAATATTCTGGTGCAGTTCACCTCTAAAGTAAGTGGGTTGCCTTGTCACGTCAGGCGAGAACGACATCGCTGTGCGATCGCCTTGTCCAGACACTGACGAACTGCCTTTGTAGCTGTAGTTAAATTCCATACAAATTCCGACTCTTAATCAAGAATACTACGGAACTACGAACAAAGTTGGACAGCAATAGAGCCATAAGAGCAAAGTTTCTAGAAGTTAGGGTGAGATTTAATCAAGGTATGGTCTAAAAGCTTGAGTAGTTGAACAGAAAAATATTTCAGCAGAGACTCTATTGGTATCCGCAAAATGTTATCAATAATAAAAATATAATTGCGCGAATTTAGCCCCTCACATCAGCAATGTACAATCTAGAAAAATTTACTATCAAAGATATGACGAATTGTGGTGCTGCACTACGCAAATCGTCAGTGGGTATGGCAAACATGGAAGCAGTAGCCAACTTAATTGTTGGACATCTTTATGACAACTTCATTAATGAACAAGATCAGAGCAAATCATTTGCATTGGTGCGATTATTTAAAACCCATCCATATATAGATCTAGAGCCGAGCTTGCAGAGAGTTGTAGATCAAAATTTAGGCAAAGCACCAGAAAATCCACAGACAAAATGCTTAACCTTGCTTGCTACAGCGGGAGAACAACAAGCGTGGAATACTAGACAAGATTCATTTGGTCATCAAGCTATACCATTACTTAGCGAAAATGTGGTTGCTCAATCGCCAATGATTTCACAATTAATCAAGCAGTTTGGCTTAGAAATAGGCACGGTTTTAGAACCAGATCCAGCAATTTTAGTAGATATTGAGCAAAGAAGCTTTAATGTCTTCCATATTGGTCAAGCTTTAGGTAACCCTCATGTTCCTGCACAAGCAGAGTTTGTCGTGCCATATGGCATCAAGTCTGTATTGGGATTTGGAGGGATGCTGCCTTCAGGAAATCTCTTAGCGGTCGTGATGTTTGCCAAAGTGAATATTACTCGGGACAAGGCTGACATGTTCAAAACTCTAGCGCTCAATGCCAAAATGGCTTTGTTCCCTTTTGAAGGTAAACAGATTTTTGACAATCAATAATGATAGGTTAAAATTGATTTCTCACTAAGCATCCTCAATGATTGACTATCAAAAGTCGTCTTTGATTATCTCAAACCTTTATTGGCATAGGGGTTTTAGCTTTTTGCGCCTAAATTACAGCAGTGTTCGATCAAACCCGCCACAAGAAGGGTCGCAGGGCGAAGCCCCGCAATGGGTTTTACATTAGTATTTGTGGCAGTTTTGAAAGCAAATTGCTGTAGACTGAAAAGCCAGCTATAAATGGGTTTGAGGCATAGTTCATCATTTTGATAGTCAATCAGATATCCTCAACAGTGTGGTATTTCAATGTTGTTGAATAGAGAGTTTTGGAACCTATCTATGTTACATATACTTATACTGATTTCTTAATTCCTTAAGCTCTTATTTTACCTCTTCAACAAGTCTGTACATTATCCCGCAACAGTTTTATGAATTCCGATCTAGATAGAGACAAAGATAATAAAGAGATCGAGCAACTCAAGGATCAGGTAATCGCCCTCGAACAACTGCTCGAAGTATATGAACAAGAGACTACTAAAAAATCGGAGGAATTAGAGCTGGCTCTTTTGAAGCTTCAACAAACGGCGCAGTTGATTCAGTCTGAGAAGATGTATAGCCTTGGGCTACTGGTTGGGGGAGTAGCTCATGAGATTAATAATCCCGTCAATTTTATTCATGGCAATCTAAATCATTTTCATCAATATACTCAAGACTTATTTCATCTGTTGCATCTTTATCAGGAGCATTATCCCCAACCAGTATCTGCAATTCAAAAGGCAATTGAAGATGTTGACCTAGATTTTCTCAGGCAAGATTTACCTGAGATTCTTACCTCAATGAAGGTTGGAACTGAACGTATTAGCTCAATAGTATTATCGTTGCGCAACTTTGCACGCTTAGACGAAGCAGAAATGAAATTAGTTAACATTCATGAAGGTCTTGATAGCACTTTAGTACTTGTCCGAAATCGTTTAGAGTCTGCGATCGCAGGTTCTAAAATTGAAGTGCATAAAGAATATGGCAACTTATCTTTGGTTGACTGTTATGCTGGACAGCTAAATCAAGTTTTCATGAATATCATTAATAATGCGATTGATGCTTTAGAAAAGTCCTTCAAAGTTGCTCCTTTATTATCAATAGAAGATAATAAAAGACTAGGCAAAACGCCTGCAATTTGGATATCTACAGGAAAGTCTCTACAGGGTAATTCTGTGGAAGTTCGGATTAGAGATAATGGTATAGGTATGACAGAGGATATCCAGAAACAGATATTCGATCCGTTTTTTACTACCAAACCTGTAGGAAAAGGAACTGGTCTGGGGTTAACTGTTAGCTACCAGATTGTGGTAGAACGACATGGCGGTTCACTTAAATGCACTTCGGATTCTGGGCAGGGGACTGAATTTGACTTGGAGATCCCGATCAGCCAAGGTCGATCTTGAAAAAGTTTTGCGATCGCCTCAAGAAGATATCGCAACTTACATGCAATTTTGTAAAGCCGCGATATCAGCGCTTACAATTCGATCTAGATTTCTAGTGATTTTCTCAATGTCCCAATGCCACCAAGCAATTTCGAGTAGCTTTGCGATCGCGCGATCGTCAAATCTCTGACGGATAACTGTTGCAGGATTGCCACCAACGATCGCATAGGGTGGCACGTCTTTAGTAACGACAGATTTGGAGGCAATAATCGCGCCATCACCAATCTTCACTCCCGCAATAATCACCGCCTCGTAGCCGATCCAGACATCATTCCCAATCACAGTATCGCCTTTGTAGGGAAATTCGAGATTTTGTGGTTTCCACTCGTTCCAAAAGATTTGAAATGGATAGGTGGAGATGCCTGACATACTGTGGTTTGCGCCGTTCATGATGAATTTTACGCCCCTTGCGATCGCGCAAAATTTACCGATAATCAGTTTGTCACCGATGAAGTCAAAGTGATACAGGACGTTACGTTCAAAGTTTTCGGAGTCTTCGGGATCGTCGTAATAGGTGTAGTCGCCGATGATGATATTCGGATTAGTAACTGTGTTTTGAATAAAGCAAACTTGAGGAAATCCTGCCATTGGATGCGGATTCTTGGGATCTGGATATTGCATAGATAAGTTAATGGGATATGAAAAACGGTTGCAAGTGCTAAGATTTTAATACTGTATCTTCAAACTAAAAGCATGAATACGGTAACTTTAAATCTTGCGCCCATCTCGAAATTAGCTGACGATCAGTTTTACGATCTATGTCTAGCCAATCCTGATGTCAAGTTTGAGCGTAATGCTAGAGGAGAGGTAATTATCTTGGCTCCGACGGGTGGAGAAACGGGAATTTATAATGCGGGTTTGATTGCTCAGTTTTGGATTTGGAATAATCGCTTTAAGCTTGGCAAGGTGTTTGATTCATCGACTTGTTTTAAGTTGCCTAATAATGCTAATCGATCGCCTGATGTGTCGTGGATTAGTTTGGAGCGATGGAATGCGTTAACTGATTCTCAAAAAGAAAAGTTTCCCCCAATTACACCTGATTTTGTTTTGGAGTTGATGTCGCCAACTGATACTCGCAAGGAGACTCAAGCGAAAATGCAGGAATATATCGAAAATGGCGCAAGGCTAGTTTGGTTGGTAGATCGCAGAGCGAATATTGTCGAGATTTATCGCCAAAATCAAGTCGTGGAAGTTCTCAATAATCCTGATGTGTTATCTGGTGAGGATGTATTGCCTGAGTTTAGTTTAGACTTGCGATCGCTTTAAGAATAAATGTAGTATAGATCTGGGCTATAGGAGGCTATGGATATGATTTCACAATCTAATGCAAAAGTAGCGATTATTCGCACTGAAAGAGGTTTAACAATATCTGGTACTCGAATTACTCTTTATGATGTGATGGACTATGTAAAAACTAAATATCCTGCTAAGTTTATCCAAGGTTTGTTTGAACTTACGGATGAGCAAATTAATGCGGCTCTATCCTACATTGAGATAAATCGGGATGCGGTGGAAGCTGAGTATGCTCAAGTGGTTCGAGAGACTGAAGAACTTCAAGTATATTATGCTAATCAAAATCGCGATCGCCTAATTAGTACTGCTGCAAAGGTAAAAACTGGTAATGAGGCTGCTTGGAAAAAGCTTCAGAAAATGCGATCGCAGCGCGAGGTAAAAGTTAGCGCTTTGTAATGTGACCAACTATATCTTTTGAAGAGTCAATTCACTTTTATTTCTTGCACAGCCCATCAAGAAGTCTTAACGACTTTGAGTATACTTCTGTAAAGCGATCAAAATTCTTAGTCCAAGTAAAAACCTTGGGATTCATCCAAAATATAAATTGATAAATATCCTCGTAAATATCACAAATTTCATGATCATTCCATATACAATCATGGTGAAAGACTTTATTACGAAGATTTAGTATTCTCTGGATTTTGCCCCTAATCACTTTAAGATTAAGTTCGCGGGGTTTAGCGGCTACAAATATACCTTTACAACATGGTTTCCATATTGCATCTTCATAAAATTTTTTCTGAATCAGGCTTTTCCAAAATCCAAAAGTCATTTCAGAAACAATTCTATTTGATACTTCTATATATCCAAGTCTTTGAAGTTTTTTGATTGCTTGATCAATTTCTTCTCTCTCATGCTCTGTTAGTTGCAATGCTTCACAAGAGAACCAATCTTGACCATATTTGTTTTTTAAGACAGTGTGAATCGAGTTTCTGAGGGTGATTTCTATTGTGTGCAAGCAGGGATACATTGCTTCACATAACTGAATATTGATTTCGTAGATATGCAATGCATCCTTAAAACTATTTGCTGCCGAAAGATAGGGATTGAAGTGATAGGAGGTAAAATGCTTTTGAATTTCTTGAAGATCTGTATCGGATAGCTCACGAGGCATTGACTAATTTAAGTATTGAGTTAGAATGGTATGTGTAGACCCCAGATAACCCAATGTCTCAAGGTGTTAATGCTACAACTCACAAATATAATATCAACTTTATATAAAATAGTGAAGGATTCCTAGAGAGTCAACCATTTCTAGCTACGCCCGTACTGCAAAGTTTAAAGGGGTTATGTCATAGACATTTTTAGAATGGTTCTCTAGCCAGAAGTTCGATCGGTAGCATAAGGTTTGAGTTATGGTTCTGGGGTTATTTCAATTTTTAGTAGCTATTTTAATATGAGATCTGATATCTCCAACATTGAGAAGTATTTAGAGACAGAATTTGAAAGAGAGCTTTTTAAGGCATCAATTTCGTATCTATGTAGTGAAAATGATCCATTAAGATTTAATAGCTTTGCTTACTCAATGAGAGAACTTTATAGACATGTTCTGAGCAGGCTATCCCCAGAAGAAGAAATTGTCAAGTGTGAATGGTTCAAGATAGAAGATAGTAATGAAGGCAAATCCACCAGAAGACAAAAATTGATATACGCAATTCAAGGTGGGCTTGCAGATAAGTATGTAAAAGATGAATTAGGTATAGAGATTGATGAGTTTTGGTCTGGAATAAGTAAAAGTCAAGATCTACTATCAAAATACACTCATGTTAATAAAAACACATTTAATATTTCAGATGAAGACTGTAGCAAGTTTTCATCTGAGGTTTTAAGTTCGCTAGGAACAATTTTTGCAGTTATTTCTGATGCTAAGGCTGAAGTCATATCACAACTATACCAACATATCAGTAATAAACTAGTTAGTACATTTATTTCTAATACGATATCTGACATTGATATATTAAGTACTCATACTTATGTGGAAGATGTGGATATTGAAGAATGCGAAATAATAAAAATTGACTCTACAAATATTTATTTTTCTGGATGTGGAAATGTCCATGTTTCCTTAAATTATGGTAGCGATAAAGATGAGCCAACAGAATTACAGGATAATTTTCCATTTGATTTTAAATTTCTGAGTCCCGTCCATACACCAGAATTAATACAAATAACCCTCGAAGATATATCAATTGATACTAGTAGTTGGTTTGGTGACGACGATGATATAGATATGTCGATTGAGAACAGTGAAAAATTTCAAGTTGATGTCAATTTTACAGGTTTCTTCTAGAAACAGCAAAATGATTGAATTATTTGAGCTTTTGCAAAAAGTTGAGAAGAACTCAGGGATGTATTTAGGTCGTCAATCAGTTAGCGATCTATTTATGTTTCTAGCTGGATATGAATGTGCGCGAAGTCATATTAATGATGAACTTACTCAAGAAGAAGAGGACTTTTATAACGAGTTTCAGCCTTGGCTACAGCAAAAACTAGGCGTAAGATCCGTTGCCTCATGGGCAAAACTAATCATGCTCTCCTGTCACGATGAAAAGACAGGCTTTGAAATGTTTTTTAAATTCCTGAGAGAGTTTCAAGTACGCAATGCTGAAATTTTGGCTAACGCTCAAGAAGTACAACAGGCTTTTAAAGATGGCACAGCGAAAAGCGGTTCTGTCGATGATTTGTTAGCAGACTTACTAGGATAAGAAACTACTGGAAATGGTGATTTTGCTAGTAGATATTGGCAGTCATGATGAAGTCTATTAGAGCTTTTGGTGACTTAAGTAACTTGATAAAGGCATAATATAAAACTATACAAAAATCAAAAAAGATTAACTCATCCATCATGGCTACCGTTAACGACAACTATCTCAAACTCAAGGCAGGCTACCTGTTTCCCGAAATTGCAAGACGGGTAAACGCCTTTATCGAGGCAAATCCTGACGCGAAAGTGATCCGTCTCGGCATTGGCGATGTCACCGAACCCTTGCCCCAAGCCTGTCGTGATGCCATGATCAAGGCTGTCGAAGATATGGGCGATCGCAATTCATTCAAGGGATATGGCCCCGAACAAGGCTACGCATGGTTGCGTGAAAAGATTGCGGCAAATGATTTTCAGGCAAGAGGCTGTGATATTGACGCTTCCGAGATTTTCATTTCCGATGGCTCTAAGTGCGACTGCGGCAACATTCTCGATATTTTTGGCGATGACAATATTATTGCCGTTACCGATCCTGTCTATCCCGTGTATGTCGATACCAACGTCATGGCAGGTCACACAGGCGACATCAACGACAAAGGCGAATACGAAGGCTTAGTTTATTTGCCAGTAACTGCCGAAAATAATTTCACCGCCGAGATCCCAACCCAAAAGGTCGATCTGATTTATCTCTGCTTCCCCAACAATCCCACAGGCGCAACTGCTACTAAGGAACATTTGCAAGCATGGGTTGATTATGCGCGTGCTAACGGTTCGATCATCTTCTTTGATGCCGCCTACGAAGCATTTATCACCGACCCTAACCTTCCTCACTCAATTTATGAAATTGAAGGCGCTAAGGAATGTGCGATCGAGTTCCGTTCTTTCTCGAAGAATGCAGGATTTACAGGTACTCGTTGCGCGTTAACCGTTGTGCCTAAAAACTTGATTGGCAAGGCTAAAGATGGTTCTAACGTCGAACTCTGGAAGCTCTGGAATCGTCGTCAATCCACTAAGTTTAATGGCGTTTCCTACATCGTCCAGCGTGGTGCTGAGGCAGTCTATTCTGAAGAAGGAAAAGCGCAAACTAGAGCCTTGATTGACTTCTACATGGAAAATGCCAAGATCATCCGTGAGAAATTGACCGAAGCAGGTTTGGCTGTCTATGGTGGCGAGAATGCTCCCTATGTGTGGGTGAAGACTCCCGCAGGGCTGACCAGTTGGGACTTCTTTGACAAGCTCTTGCAAACCTGTAATGTGGTGGGAACCCCAGGTTCTGGTTTTGGTGCAGCAGGTGAAGGTTACTTCCGTATTTCGGCTTTCAATAGCCGCGATAACGTGAATGAAGCCATGCGTCGCATTCTCGACAAGTTCAAATAAGGTATATCGTAGGGGCAATTCATGAATTGCCCCTACGATATAATTAGCTCTTAACGTTACGTCAGAGGTACGCTCATGGTCATCGCTCAAGCTAAACCGATCGCAAAAAATATATCTCCAGAATCTGAAGTTTCAGATGGCAAAGTTCGCATGACCCTAGAGGGATATCGGGCGATCGCCGAAACATCTGAAGAACGTTATGAATATCGCAACGGAGAAATGATTACCATATCTGGAGCAACAGCAACTCATAGCACGATCTCAGTCAATCTATTGAGTTACCTAGGATTTTTGCTTAGAGATACAGATTTTCGGTTATACAACAGCGCTTTACGAGTATGGGTTCCTGAGTATAACTGCGGTACTTACACCGATCTCGTGGTTATTAACGGCGAGCCAGAATTTAATGGCGATCGCACTGACGAAATTCTAAATCCCTTACTGATTGTGGAAGTTCTATCTCCCTCAACTGAAGGCTACGATCGCGGCGACAAGTTTAGAAAATATCGCTCGATTTCTAGCTTTTGTGAATATTTACTCGTTAGTCAATCAGAACCCTATGTGGAGCAATATCACCAAATTGATCGCCAAAATAACAATGATCGTTGGGAACTACAAATATGCGATCGCTTAGAGCAGTCTATTCATTTACAGAGCTTGAATTTAGAACTGCCAATGTCAGAAGTATATCGGCGGATTAAATTTTAAGCGATCGCTTAAAACAAGCGTTAAACTGGCATAGAAAAAACTTTGAACTTGAGGGTGATAACTGTGAAAGCGAAGAATAGTTTAAAAGCGATCGCCAATTATTTAAAACTGAAACCGCAGATGAGGCGATCTTTTCAGATATTCGGAGCTTTTGTGATTACCTTTCTCATTGTGGTTTCACCAGCACTCTTAAATGTCGTTGCACAAGAAAGTCGCTTCTCCCTCAGGATTTTGCATACCAACGATCACCACGCGCATTTGGAACCTATCAAATATGGCGATCGCCTTTTGGGGGGAATAGCCCGTCGTCGTACTCTCATTGACCAAATTCGTATAGAAAGTAAAAACAATCAAGAGCCTTTACTGCTATTAGATGCAGGCGATATTTTTCAAGGCACTCTCTATTTCAATCAGTATCTAGGACAGGCTGACCTCGATTTTTATAATGCCCTTGCCTACGATGCAGGAACTATTGGCAATCATGAATTCGATCGCGGTCAGCAGGTACTTGCCGACTTCATCTCTAAAGCAAAATTCCCAATTATTTCCGCAAATATCGACATCGCACCTGAATCACCTCTCTATGGCAAAGTTCGTCCTTGGCATGTTCTCGATGTGAAAGGCGAAAAGATTGGGGTATTTGGCTTGACGACTCCCGATACAGCGATTTTATCCAGCGTTGGTGATGGAGTGAAGTTTACTGATCCGATCGCAGCCGCTCGTGCCTCAGTGATTGCTCTCAAACAACAAGGCATCAATAAGATTGTGGCTTTGACTCACATTGGCTTTGAGAATGATGTGGCACTGGCGCGAAAAGTCCCTGATATTGATATCATCATCGGTGCTCATAGCCATACACCTGTTGGGAATATCCCTAATGCTAACTACCCCTATCCATTAGTTGAGAAGAATGGCACAAAGGAACCTGTGTTAGTGGTAACGGATTGGGAATGGGGTAAATATTTGGGTGATTTGTCGGTGAGCTTCGATCGTACAGGCAAATTGATTGCTTGGGCAGGTAAACCCCACGCTCTTGATGCAAGCGTCAAATCCAATCCAGAATTTGCGGATAAACTCAAAGTCTATGCAGCGCCAATTGAGGCTTTACGGCAAAAAATCATTGGTAAATCTTTGGTTGCTCTTGATGGCGATCGCGTCAAACTGCGAACTAGCGAAACTGCTTTAGGAAATTTGATAGCTGATGCGATCTTGGCAAAGACTAAAGGCGATCAAGTCCAAGTAGCGCTGATTAATGCAGGTGGCATTCGCAATGGTTTCCCTCTAGGCAATATCACGATGGGCAATGTCTTAGAAGCACTTCCCTTTGGCAATACGATTACGCGGGTGGAGTTAACTGGCAAGCAATTAAAGGAAGCCCTAGAGAGTGGTGTGAGTATGGCAGAGAAAGAAGAAGGAAGATTTCCCCAAGTGGCAGGAGTTCGCTTTGTCTGGGATGCGAAACTTCCCTCAGGCACGCGAGTTACGAAAGTAGAAGTTAAAGATGCTTCAGGGACATTCCAATTGTTAAATCCCAATACAATTTATAAGGTCGCGACAAATAACTTCCTTGCCTCTGGTGGTGACGGTTATCGTGTTTTTGCAGAAGGGAAAAACCTTTTGGAAACTGGTTATCTCTTATCTGATACGATCGCAGAATATATAACTGCTAGGTCGCCTTTGCAGGTAAAAACTGAGAATCGCATTGTCCGTCAGTAACAACAAGCCAAACCCAATGATTATAAAAGCTACCCGAAGCGTAGCTTTTATAATCATTGGGTTTGGCTTGTTGTTAAATTGCGATCGCGCAGTTTAGTTATGAGAACAATACATTCACTAGCTTCTATCGAACTTATGTTAAATTCACTACTGTTTCAGAATGGAAAGCTAGCTAACTTTGAGCATACCAATTTCATGATCACCTATGCTCACGGCAAATCAAACCTACTATACTGTCGAGAATCTAGATGCTGAAGCTGCCCTGCGGGAACTTAAAGAAGGCAACGATCGCTATGCGCTCGATCATGTAGAGCATCCCCATGAGGGTTCGCAACGCCGAGTTGATCTGTCAATTGCCCAGCATCCTTTTGCGATCGTCTTAGGTTGTGCTGATTCTCGGGTTGTGCCTGAACTGATTTTCGATCAAGGGGTTGGGGATTTGTTTGTGCTTAGGGTTGCGGGAAATGTGGCTGACGATGCGGTGATTGCTAGTATTGAGTTTGCGGTTGAGCATCTGGGAACAAGACTAGTTGTTGTGCTTGGACATGAGCGATGCGGTGCGGTGATGGCTGCGATCGGTCATGCATTTTCTGAGGGAAAGCTCAATTCGTTGATTAAGTATATTGAGCCTGCGGTGCAGGCTGGTCAGGAAGCTAATGGTGATTGTGTGGTGAGCGATACGGTGAAGGCACATGTCAATTTGATGGTAAAGGAGATTGAATCTACGGTTCCCATTTTGTCCCATGAAGTAAAGAATGGAAATTTGAAGGTTGTTCCTGCTTATTATCGGTTGGCGACGGGAAAGGTTGAGTTTCTGGGTAGTACTAAATAGGTAAGGATGGGCGGCGCGAAGCGCCGCCCATCCTTAAAAGTCGGGGATCTTAATATCTGTCTACGAGAGGTTTGTGCTTTTTTGGGCTAGGCATGACCGTAGCTATGGCTACACCGTTTTGCAGATGATTTCTTCTCTTACTAAGTTCATCTCTCAAAATTGCTTTGGCTTTCTTTGATTTTCTGCGGAAATCACAATTTCTCTGATTCTTTTTTGTCTTGTCTCTTCCCTTTTTGCTAAAGTTCTCCATTGCAAAAGATTTCGCTTGTCTGTTCGACTCAAATTCAGAAAATAATCTTTTGCAACTGGACTTGAAGATAATGATGTCATCAAGTCATCGGGAATGATTAAAGCTTCAACTTCATCAAGAATGTTCCAAGAGCCATTACTTTTAGCGATCGCGATCGCATTAAGTCCAGCTTGTGTCATCAGGTTCTTATCAATTAGACTAGCGACTTTCTCTTTGTTCACCTTAGACCACACACTATTTGGCTTTCTCACGCTAAAAAATTGCATATACTTTTCTGTGTCAATAGACTTTGCCTTGCTGTCTATCCAGCCAAAACAGAGCGCTTCGTCTACAGCATCACTGTAATTTATGGAAGGTTTGCCACTGTTTTTCTTGTAATAGATTAGCCAAATAGAGCTTTCTGTAGAATGATTCCTAGCCAACCATTCTCGCCACTGTTGCCGATTTTCAGGATAAAAAGTGTTCATTTTTGTTTAGCGTATTTGTTTAGCAGATTAAAGCTGCGATCGCTATAAGTTTCTGAGTAACAGTCTGGGCTAACCAGATCCTCAACAATTAATACAAATCTACAACGCAAGTTTGTATTAATCTAAAAAAAATCGCTTATGCATATTAACTCTACCCCCTATCCTTACCCCTACAACGGTGACCTCAGACCAGACAATACTGCTCTGATCATCATCGATATGCAGACAGACTTTTGTGGAGTCGGTGGCTATGTAGACAAAATGGGCTATGACCTCTCACTCACCCGCGCTCCGATTGAGCCAATTAAAAAAGTTTTAACCCTGTTTCGCGAAAAAGGCTTTCTGATTATTCACACCCGCGAAGGACATCGCCCCGACTTATCAGATTTACCTGAAAACAAGCGCTGGCGATCGCAAAGAATTGGTGCAGGCATTGGTGATGAAGGGCCCTGTGGCAAAATCTTAGTCCGTGGTGAAAAAGGTTGGGATATCATTCCAGAGCTTTACCCGATCGCAGGTGAACCAATTATCGACAAACCTGGAAAAGGCTCATTCTATGCCACCGATCTCGACCTACTTTTAAAACGTAATGGCATTCAAAATATTATCTTGTCGGGCATTACCACCGATGTCTGCGTCCACACGACCATGCGTGATGCTAATGATCGTGGCTATGAATGTCTGATGCTGTCTGACTGCACAGGTGCAACTGACTATGGCAATCATCTTGCGGCGCTGAAAATGATCGAAATGCAAGGCGGCGTATTTGGTGCAGTCAGTGATTCTGAAACATTGACTACAGCGATCGCGCAAAATTTCTAGTTAAATTATCAAAATGCTTTAAGTAGTACGTTGCTATGGAAAAACCGATGCCTGACGATCTTGAAAGCAATCTTGCTGCTAATCTGGTCGAAGAAGAATCTATGAAAGAGTCGATACCATCCTTGACTATTCCATCTAGTGTTTCCGCTGATACCTTGCGATCGCACCTACCTCCTGAATTAGAGCTAGTAAATATCTCTAAGAAGTTTGGCTCGTTCGTCGCCGTTGATAATGTCTCGCTCAAGCTTGCTCCTGGGACTTTTCATGCACTACTCGGTGAAAATGGTGCAGGTAAAAGCACGTTGGTCAAATGCATTATGGGTTTCCATGCTGCGAGTCATGGCGATATTTTGATTAACAAACAATCCCGCGATATCAGCAGTCCGCGTGATGCCTATAACTATGGCATTGGCATGGTTTATCAGCATTTCACGGTTGTGCCTGCGATGACGGTTGCCGAGAATCTCTTGTTAGTGCGTCCTGACACACCGACGATCATTAATTGGAAGGATGAATTAGAAAAGCTAGAAGCATTCATGGCATCGGCTCCTTTTAAAATTGATCTCAATACGCCAATCTCGCAGTTGGCTGCTGGACAAAAGCAGAAGTTAGAAATTCTCAAACAACTTTATCTCAAAAGTCGCATTCTCATTCTCGATGAACCAACATCAGTTTTGACTCCTCAAGAAGCCGATGAAGTGTTAGGGCTTTTGCGCGAGGAAGTTACCGCAGGACGCTTGAGCGTCTTGATGATCAGTCACAAGTTCCGTGAGATTACTGCCTTTGCCGATGATGTCACGGTGCTGCGTAAAGGCAAATATGTAGGGACAGGTTCTACTAAAGATCTATCAGTCTCGGATATGGCGGCAATGATGCTTGGTGAAGCAAAAGAAGCCCGTCAAGTTATCAAAACAGAAGTTGCGACAGATAATCTAGTTCTCGAAGTGCGGAATGTTCATGCCGATCGCGATAATGGTTTAGAAGCAGTTGCTGGCGTTGATTTAAAAATCAAAAGCGGTGAAATCGTTGGTATCGCTGGCGTGTCAGGTAATGGACAGAAAGAGCTAGTGGAAGTTCTCTCTGGGCAGCGCATCCCCACATCTGGCGAAGTTTTTGTCAATGGCGATCGCTACTATGCAACGCGCAAGGAAATGTATAGCCATCAAGTATTCTCACTGCCCGAAGAACCTCTGCGGAATGCCTGTGTGCCGTATATGAGTGTCGCTGAGAATCTGGCTTTAAGAACCTTTGATCGAGATCCACAAGCTAAAGGTGGGATTTTACTGCTATTCAAGGCAATTCGTGAAACTGCCAAGAATTTGATTAAGGTATTCTCGATCAAAACGCCATCACCTGAAACCCCTGTCGGTAATCTCTCAGGTGGTAATGTGCAGCGTACAGTTCTTGCGAGAGAGCTTTCCGCAGAGAAAATCAAATTATTGATTGTGGCAAATCCTGTCTTTGGTCTAGACTTCGCAGCGGTTGAGTATATTCACAATCAAATTGTGGAAGCTCGAAATCGCGGCGTGGCTGTACTCTTAGTCAGCGAAGATCTTGATGAGATTTTGACTTTAAGCGATCGCATTCTAGTGATAAGTGATGGTAAATTCGTTTACGAAAGTGCCAGTACTGAAGCTAATCTCGCTGAGATCGGACAGAAAATGGCAGGACATTAAGTTAGGATTTTGAGGTTTTGCATTTGCCATGAGTAAATGCAAAACCTTTATATAAAAAAACATGATTATCAATCAAAAGGTTCGGGTCTTTCCTGAATTGCTCACTCGCTCTAGCTATGATGATCTACCTTGGGAGCCATTTCGCCAAGGAGTCGAAATCTATCCTTTATACAAGAATGATTTGGGAGCAAGTGCAGCACTGCTGCGCTATGAAGCAGGAGCGAAGGTTCCCCATCATTCCCATTCAGGGTACGAACATATATTCGTCTTGTCGGGTTCACAGACCGATGCTGATGGCAAATATGCCAAAGGCTCTGTAGTCATTAACCCTCCTGATACTAGTCATCAAGTCTCTAGTGAAGAAGGATGCGTGGTTCTCATTGTCTGGGAAAAACCTGTAATTATTAACGAATAAGCAGTTTTCATTTTGCCTACGGCAAAATGAAAACTGCAAAACCATATACTCAATTATTGAGGAGAAACTTATGCCTGCGATCGCGGCTCAACCTTATGATTATGAATTGCCAACTGAGAGCAAAATAGCTCTAGTCATTATCGATATGCAACGTGATTTCCTAGAACATGGTGGTTTTGGTGATGCACTAGGTAATGATGTCACACAATTACAGAGCATCGTGCCAACAGTTAAGAGTCTATTAGAAACTTTCCGATCGCTAGATTTGCCTGTAATTCACACCATCGAGGCTCATTCTCCTGACTTATCAGACTGTCCTCCCTCAAAGCTCAATCGAGGTCAAGGCAATCCTAAAATTGGTGACCAAGGAACAATGGGGCGAATCCTAATCGTTGGGGAAGATGGCAATAATATTATTCCTGAGCTTACGCCTCTAGATAATGAAATTGTGATTGTCAAACCAGGGAAAGGTGCATTTTGTCGAACAAGCTTAGAGGATATCTTGCAAAAAGAACAGATTACTCATCTTCTCTTTACTGGTGTTACTACGGAAGTATGTGTCCAAACAACAATGCGTGAAGCCAACGATCGCGGTTATGAATGCTTACTAATCGAAGATGGAACTGCGAGCTATTTTCCAGAATTTAAATCTTCAACGATTGAAATGCTTCGCGCTCAAGGCGGGATCATCGGTTGGACTGCAAACGCTGATGCGGTGATTTCGGTATTAGCACCTCAAACAATGGCGATCGCATAGGTCTTTGACAGTGCTTTGCGCTCAACCCCAAACCAAGAAAAGCTTTAAAAGCAATGCTTTTAAAGCTTTTCTTATGGGTTCTTCGATTAAAAACTGCTGTATCTCTTCACTAATACCAATTCACAAAAGTGTGACAACACTTCTGTGAATTAAAAAGCAAACCCTGTAAGGGTTTTAAAAGCACAAAGTGGCTACGCCACTTTGTGCTTTGGTATAAAGTAGCGATCGCGATATCGTAGTAAAATGTTTATGTATATCATTAGTTCCTAAAATAGTTTCTATAAGTCATGGAACCAATCGAAAGTAATCCAGTTGGACGTGCCCGTGGTTGGTTAATCGGTGAACTCAGTAATTTAGTTGAAATTCCTGTTCAAACTATTCGCTATTACGAACGTCTGGAATTATTGCGCAAACCTCATCGAACTGAGCAAGGCTACCGAATTTACTCTACAGATGCGTTGGAGCGCCTTTTATTTATTCAAGGGGTCAAAGCTTTTGGACTTTCTCTTGATGAGATCAAACAACTAATGGATCTACAAGCTTTGCATACCATACCCTATGCAACCTTCAAACTCATGGTGAAGCGGAAACTGGATAAGCTGGATTTGCAAATTCAAGAATTAATGACTCAACGACAAAATATTTCTCAACGGTTAGATCTAATTGCTGAAGTTTTACCTGATTGTGATACTACCAATTTAGAACTTGAGCAAAACCATCTACTCAATTTGATCAGTACATCTACTAATTCAATAGATTTAGAAGAGACTCAGTGCGATCGCCCTATGTTTTTAGATCGCAGTCAAGAAGTCTTATATATGTATTCAGTCGGGAGACGGAACTTTAGACTAATAAATCTAATCAGTGCAAAACTCAATGGGGCAAATTTGAGTGGTGCAGATTTTACTAATGCCAAATTGATGTTGTCAGACTTATGTGAGGTATCAATGATAGAAACAAAATTTGTTGGTGCGAATCTAGCTGGTGCAATGATGAGTGAAGCTTGCTTGCAAAAAGCTGACTTTACCGATGCATTATTAGTCGGAGCTGATCTTAGTGGTGCAGATTTAGAAGGGGCAAATTTTACCGCCGCAAATTTAGGGGGTGTGAACTTTACAGGTGCAAATTTACGAGGTGTGGATTTTGGTGAGGCAATTTTGACTGGGGCAGATTTTACTAAAACTGATATTTTACAGGGAAACAACTTTCTTGCTTAGCAAAGTAGATAGACATAATTAATTTCAAACCCAAACCCATAAGATTGCGCCCCTGCGGGGCACAATCTTATGGGTTTGGGGAATTTTCTGCATAGGTACTTACAACACAAGCAAACTTTTTTTATCGCAGCACCTGATTATTCCAATAGTTCTATAGAAAAAGCATTGATTTGACTCTATCAAAATGATTGATAAGTTTTTATAATAGCAACTTTTTTTTATCCCCATTGACACTGTAGCTAGCTATAGCCACTAGAGTAAGTGGCGCAAGAAAAAACTACTAGCTAGTCTTATCAAGCAGGCGATAGAGTCTAACTCTATATAGGGGATATGGGCACTGTATATCAACATTTCCGATGAATATTTTTCTGGTGGGAATAGAGTACAAGTGACATCACTAAAGTCGTAATTTTGATGCTTTCAATATGAAGGTATGCCCTACACATCAATGTAAATATTAAGGTTTCACTATGTCTAATACTTCACAAATGCGTAATGAACTCGGTGATTTCAGTAGTATAGTTTGCTTCAAAGCAGTAGTTGTGGGTACTGAAGAAGCACTAGGGGAAAAAGCCGCCGCGATCGCTCTAATTTCTGCTGGTCGTAACCGTGGTAAGCAAGTAGCTGAACAGCTTGGTCTTGAGGGAAAAGGTCTTGCTAACGCGGAAATTGTTCCAATTCTTCAGGCAGCATTGGGCAAAGATGGCACAAAGCTTTGCATTATCGACAAAATTGTCGAATCGGGAGAAACGATCTCAGCTTACTGTAGTGAAACAGTTTGCTCTGCTGGTGAGCCTCAAGGATCTCCTCGCAAACTAACATTTACTCTGGGAGCAGTACAAGGGGTACTAGAAAAAGTCACTGGCAAACGTCTTCGTGGCAAGCAGACAGAATCAGTTCTGCGAGGCGGTTCTCATGACGTTATTGAGTTTGAAGTCCTCGCCTAAGACTTCATCGGTTTAATTGTTTTGTGTATCATTTGTACTTATTAGGAGAATTTCATAGTGGCAATTAACACTGAAAAACTTAGTCTCGTTCTACAAAATTTTGTATCCGCAACTAGCGATGTTCAGGGTGCGGCTCTCGTTACTCCAGATGGTTTACCCTTGGCTTCGACCTTACCAGGTGCAATGGATGAAGAAAGAGTATCGGCAATGTCTGCTGCTATGCTGTCTCTCGGTGAAAGAATCGGACAAGAACTTGCCAGAGGTGGTATTGAGCGTATTTTCGTTGAAGGCGACAAAGGTTACGGTATTCTGACAAGCTGTGGTGATGATGCCGTACTTCTGGTATTGGCTGATCAAAAGGCAAAGCAGGGGATTTTGATGTTGGAAATTAAGCGGATTGTTTCAGAAATCAAGCAGATTTTGAAATAAACGTTGAATCAATTATCAGGCTCAGCGGCAAGCTCAGAATCAGAAATTGTTAAGTACTCCCTTCGCACCAAAGAAATAGACATCAAAAACCAAGAATTAGCATTGCGGCGTAAAGCTCCGCAATGCTAATTCTTCGCTGGGAAGGGAGTATCTATAGGAATTGGTAAAAGCTTCTCAAAATGATTGATAAGTTTTTACAATAGCAACTTTTTTTTGTCCCCCTTGACCTTATAGCTAGCTATAGCCTCTATATTTAGATTGATCAAGAAAGGACTGTTAATAAATCCTGTCAAGCAAGGGATGGAGTTAAACTCCATATAGGTAATAAGTTTAATCGCGATGAATTTTGATTCTAGCGGCAGTCAGTCAGTATGGATGTGATTTTGGATGCCTTCAAAAAGAAGGTATTTCATAAGCAATGTTTAATGTCTATCTTTTAAGGTTTTACTATGTCTAATAATGCAGAACAAGTGCGTAATGAGCTTGGTGATTTCAGCAGTATTATTTGCTTCAAAGCAGTAGTTGTGGGTACTGAAGAAGCTCTAGGGGAAAAAGCCGCAGCGATTGCCTTGATCTCTGCTGGTCGTAACCGTGGTAAGCAAGTAGCCGAACAGCTTGGGCTTACAGGAAAAGGAGTTTCTGGCGCAGAGGTCGTTCCGCAGCTTCAGGCAGCATTGGGTAAAGATGGCACAAGACTTTGCATTATCGACAAAATTGTCGAAGCAGGAGAAACGATCACAGTTTACGCTCGCGAAACAATTTGCTCTGCTGGCGAAGTCCAAGGCTCTCCTCGTAAACTAACATTCACTTTGGGAGCCATTCAAGGAGTGCTGGAAAAAGCCACGGGTAAGCGTTTTCGTGGTAAGCAAACAGAATCAGTTCTACGTGGCGGTTCCCATGATGTTGTTGAGTTTGAAGTCCTCGCTTAAGACTTCATAGGTTTTATTATTTTGTGTAACGTTTGTATTTATTAGGAGAATTTCATAGTGGCAATTAACACTGAAAAACTTAGTCTTGTTCTACAAAATTTTGTATCCGCAACCAGCGATGTTCAGGGTGCAGCACTTGTCACTCCAGATGGTTTACCCTTGGCTTCGACCTTGCCAGGTGCAATGGATGAAGAAAGAGTATCGGCAATGTCTGCTGCCATGCTTTCTCTTGGCGAACGAATTGGACAAGAACTTGCCAGAGGTGGTATTGAGCGCATTTTCGTTGAAGGCGACAAAGGTTACGGTATTCTGACAAGCTGTGGCGATGATGCTGTACTTCTAGTATTGGCTGATCAAAAGGCAAAACAGGGGATTTTGATGTTGGAAATTAAGCGGATTGTTTTAGAAATCAAACAGATTCTAAAGTAAAGGCTCAATCAATGCTAAGTAAATGATGGTGGTAATGCAGATATAAGTTAAGCATCCTACCTCTTAATTAATCTGCATTGCCTTTTTAATCATTCACTGAGACATTATATGGAAATCATGCGTTTGGTTGTGACTGGCCCAGTAGGGGCTGGCAAGTCTACCTTTATCAGATCTGTTAGCGAAATTGAAGTTGTTGATACTGACCGTCAAGCGACTGACGAAACCGCAGATCTGAAACCCAAAACCACAGTTGCCTTTGACTTCGGGCGCTTGCAGTTTGGTCCAGAAATGGCTCTACATCTGTATGGGACTCCTGGACAATCTCGATTTGACTTCATGTGGGATATTTTGATTAAGCAAGCCCATGCTTACGTCTTGCTTGTTGCAGCGCATCGTCCAGCCGAGTTTCGATATGCTCGTCGAATTGCTAGCTTTATGAATCAACGGCAAAAGTTACCGATGGTTGTTGGGCTAACTCATACGGACTGCCCCAATGCTTGGCAATCAGAAAACATTGCGATCGCATTAGGGTATATCGACCCTAAAACCCGACCTCCGTTCATAACTGTTAATGCTAATGAACAGTCATCAGTGGCTCAAGCCATTGTTACCCTGATTCAGCATTCCATGCAAGTTTGTTTGGTCTAAGCAGTCCTAGGTCTTTCACTCTATTTCATTCTGTTTCTTTTGTTCTGATTTTTTGCATAATCAAAGGAGTTAAGTCATGGCTATTTCAGGATATCTATCCGAATTCTCTCTTCCAGAGATCTTTCGTTTAATTGAACAGGGAAATAAGACAGGGCGTTTAAGTATTCAAGAGCGCTCTCAAAACCCATTGTATCCAGGAAAGATATTTCGCATTTGGTTTAAACAAGGAAGTATTATTGCAGCGGCAGATAGGCTTGATGGACATGGGTTGTTGTCGATGATTCAGCAACGGGGATGGGTGAGTACTAGAGTTGCATCTCGTATTACAGAAGTATGCGCCATCGATCAACCCGCAGGACTATGTCTAAAAGAACAGGGTTTACTAGAAGCTGAACAACTGAAAATGTTGTTTAGTCAGCAGGTATTGCAACAGGTTTGCAAACTATTTGAGTTGCTAGATGGACAGTTTCAGTTTGACGCTAAAGTAGTAGCGCCTATTACGGAATTGACGGGTTTAAAGGCTCCACCTAGTGAAGTGACCTTAGCTGGTTTACGAGCTTTAAAAGACTGGACTATGCTTTTAGATAAGCTTCCAGAAGCGTCTTCAGGTATTGTCAGTGCAATCACTGGTAAGCCCCAATTTCGATTGAACCAACTAGAATCGCAGGTGTGGGAGTTTACTAAAGGAGATGTCTCAATTCAGAATATTGCTAAGCACTTAAAATTGCCGCTTGACAAGATCCAACAAGTTGCTTTTCGACTAATGACTATGGGACTAGTAGAAGAAGTTCCCTTTGTCGCAGCAGAGATGCCATCACAGAAACAAGATCTTGAAATGTCAATGTCAGGCTCATCAGGAAGCTCCAATTCATTTCCGAGCAATGCATTCTTACAAAACCTCTTAGGTCATCTGAAGATTAAAGCTAACGCTTAACTAAGCTTGTCTTAAATAGTTTGTTTCTAATTCCCGAAAGTGCCCAAAAGTTTAAGTATCTCAGCGGAATTAAAAACCCAAAAATATATCGACGGGCGTAGCCCGCCGATATATTTTTGGGATCGATTATTTTGCGTAAGTCCCTAATTAGCAAGACACAATTAATCTCTCAGCCTGATATATTAAGACAAAAAATAATCTCCACTTTTGGCAAGGATTCAATACTCATGCGATCGCTATTTGCACTTTTTCTTGCCTTATGTTTACTTTTGAATCCTGCACCAGTGCAAGCTCAACTCAACATTACCGAAGCCGAATCAAATCAACTGGATGCCTTGGTCAAAAAAGCTTTTACCGCCACCGATGCAGGTGAATTCCCAGCCGCAGAGGGCTATTGGACAGATTTAATCAAGCTCTATCCTGACAATGCCGCAGGTTGGAGCAATCGCGGCAACTCAAAAATGAGCCAAAATCGTCCTCAAGAAGCGCTTGCAGACTATAACAAATCTGTAGAACTTGCGCCTAATTTCCCCGATCCTTATCTCAATCGCGGTGCGGCTTTGGAAAGCTTGGGCAAATGGGAAGAGGCGATCGCGGATTATGATCGCGTGTTAGCAATTGATCCTAAAGATGCGGCAGCCTATAACAATCGTGGTAATGCCAAAGCTGGCTTAGGCAAATGGGAAGAGGCGATCGCGGATTATCAAATTGCGATGAATGTTAATTCGCGCTTTAGTACTGCCTTTGGTAATAATGCGATCGCTCTGTACGAGATCGGTAAAAGCGATGAAGCAATTAAGGCGATGAAAAATATATTACGCAAATATCCGAATTTTACGGACGTGCGTGCTGCTTTGACTGCGGCGCTTTGGGTAGATAAGAAGCAAGGTGAAGCGGAGAGTAATTGGGTCTCTGTGGAAAACCTCGATCCACGCTATCGAGATATCAATTGGGTAAAGAATATCCGTCGTTGGCCGCCCTCTTTGGTCACGGCGCTCGAAAAGTTTTTGACGTTGAAATAAAAAATAGCTAGCACTAAGTGCTAGCTATTTTTTATTTCAACTATGAGTTGAGAATTAAACCCAATTAAAAAGCAAAAAAATAATGGCGTAGCCATTATTTTTTTGCTTTTTAATTGGCTGGAGTATTTGCTGCGGGGATCGAAATTTTCACGTCTTTACGTTGTTGAGATCTAAAATTGGTCACAGCCTCATCAAAGGATTCAGCTTGACTAGCGCGAAACTGGTCTGGAGACTTGCCGCCAGCGAGGTTGATATTATTAATTAGTTGCAATAAGTTGAGATTGCTGCCACCGACACTAAGTGAGCTTCTTTCTTGTTGTTGAGCTTCACGTAAGGTTTGTTCGGATAGGGTTGGCGCAGGCGTAATTTGGGCGATCGCACCAGCCGCTGCAAATATAGTGGCTGAGACGAGACTAGTTGCGACTAGCGAAATAGTTTTAAAAATCATAGTTTTTGCTCCTTGATAACATCTAGTCACTAGTCTATACCAAATTTTTTGTGACTGGTAGCGATCGCCCGTAAAATTACAACGCTTTGTCCTCAAACCCGAACCAATAAATTTTTGAAAGTGTTGCTTCGCAATACTTTCAAAAATTTATTATGGTTCGTTCGGGCGGCAATCGCTATAAGCTATAGCACGCCGCGTTCTATCTCATGTAGGTAGATAAAGTTAGGTGCTTTTACGCCAGCTTTCTTTCTGATTTCCACCAACTCGCTGGACTCAAAGAAGCGCCGAGCATGATCAAGCGAAGACCACTCTGAGAAATGGACGATGTTATTTGCGTCATTGTCGTAACGCAGTAACTGATAGCTGATTTCACCAGCGGTTTTTCTGATGTCTGCGGCTTGGTCAAAAATGGCTTTCCAAGCTGGATAAGCCTCAACCTCATGAATGATTAAAACGTATTGCATAAGTACCTCGACATAATTAAAAAAACAGAATCTAAATCTGTACCGCCCGCTAAGCGAGCGGTACAGATTTAGGGATTATTGGCTATTGCGATGAATGATTAGATTGGTTGTAGTCTTTGCTCAGATAGAGAACTAATTCGTTGACGGCGGCGACGCTCCCAGATTTTGGGAATTACTTTTATATGGCGTTTAAAACTACTCCACTCCTCTAAACTTAGCTCAATTTGTTGCCAAGCGGGACGCAACAATAATCGCTCAGACCAAATTTGCAATTTTGGATAATCGGTTAACGGAATTCCCAGAGAAGGCATTCTATAAACAAATGTTCCAGCCACAATTTCTGCCATTGTGAGTTGTTCTCCAGCAAAGTAGAGGGAATCACCCAATAAGTTCTCTAAAAAGCCTAAGGTATTGATTGCGCGTAGCCGAGCAAACTCCCAGTCTGCTGATCTTTCGGTTTGGCTATCTTCATTAATGATCAGCCTAATGAACGCAGGTAGTAACTCATTGAGCGCAACCAGTTGTGCCATCCGCGTCTTTGCCAGAGCGATCGCATCGGTAGGAAGTAGTGATGGAGTGGGATACTTGGCTTCCAGATAATCCAAAATCGCTAAGGATTCAATTACCCGAAAATCACCATCTACTAATACTGGGACATGGCTAAAAGGATTCAGAGAAAGGAACTCAGGCTCGAATTGTTTGCCACTTAAATCCACTGGAATCAACTCAAAGGTCAGTTGCTTTTCTAGTAGCGCTAGCCATACAGGGCGAGCATAAGCTGAAGGACGGGCGTAGTATAGTTTCAGCATGGATATTTTGGATTAAATGAGTTTAAGCAAGAAAAGACCGATCGGTCTTTTCTTGCTTAAAAAAACTATATCATTGTTTTGATAGTAATCCAAAGTAATCTGTGAGAGTGCACCCCGAAGGAGCGCACTCTCACAAATCGCTATAGCTGCTGTTGAATATAAAGCTTGAGATGTTTTATTCCGCGTTCCATATGGGAAGCATCGCCATATAGTTTGCTAAGCATTACCGACCCCTCAATGGTCGCAATCAAAATTGTGGCAACAGTATCTGCATCAACCGTTGCCTGAAATTCACCACGCATTATGCCTTTGTCAACAATCCGCCGAATCAAATCACGCCAAGCATCCATTGCTAGTTGCGATCGCTTCCGTAAAGCTGGATGAAAATCATCACTCTCCACGGATGTATTTAGAATTGGACAACCGCCTTCTATTGGTGGATTATCGAGGATGTCTTCGTAAACGCTAAGGATGGCAAGCAGCCTATCTACTGCATGACGTTTTCCTTTCAAAGCACCCATGAATTTCTGTTGCACACAATTCACGGCAAAGTCAAATGCTTCTAAGGCTAATTCGTCTTTGCTATGGAAGTGGTTGTAGATGCCTCCTTTCTGTAATCCTGTAGCACGCATCAAATCTGAAACGGAAGTTCCTGCATATCCTTGCTGATTAAACAGAGTCGCCGCTTGCTCGATAATACGTGTTTTAGTTTCTTGAGCTTTTGACATTTACATTAAAGACCGATCAGTCTTTTTAAGACTAGCAAGAAGAATAACAAAAAGCAAGGTTTTACTATAGTCGATTAGGATGCGTTCATGAAATGCACCAAATAAATCTACTTGGAATCTAATCCCATTATTCTAGAGATCTCCATCCAAATATGCGATCGCTTCTCTTGAACTAGCGATCGCACATTTGATCTATGGATTGAGTCATTCTCAAATGCTCTTGAGATGATAAAATTCCGCAATGATCGATAACATCTGTAAATTTTTAGCAGAGAGTTTTTCCGCAGACTTCGCCAGTTGCTTACTAGGCGAAGCCATTACCCTAACCAAACTCGAACCTTCTGAACTGTCAGTCGAGCCAATTCGCGCTGACTCCGTGATATTTCTCGAATCATCAGAAATCATCCTACACATTGAATTTCAGACCGAGCCAAATAAAAACATCCCATTCCGCATGGCTGATTATCGACTGCGGCTATATCGTAAATTTCCCGATAAACAAATCCATCAAGTTGTCATCTATCTCACCCCCAGCCAATCATCCTTAGTCCATGAAACCAAATTCAATATTGGCACGCTCAACCATGAATTTAACGTCATCAGACTATGGGAACAACCCACCACAATATTTCAGAAATATCAAGGACTCTTCCCCTTCGCAACCCTATCTCAAACTAATGATCCCGCAGAAACCTTAAGACAAGTTGCTAATCAAATTGAAAATATCGAAGATAAACAGGTAAAAAGTAACGTAGCTGCATCGACAGCTATAATATCGGGTATAGCCCTGAATAAAGAAATCATCCAAAGATTACTAAGGAGCGAAATCATGAAAGAATCAGTGATTTATCAAGAAATACTGCGAGAAGGCAAGGCTGAAGGCAAGGCTGAAGGCAAGGCTGAAGGAATAGCTGAAGGAATAGCTGAAGGCGAAGCCAAAGGCAAAACTAAAGAAAGAAACCAGATCGCTCTAAATATGTTGCGCTCCAACATTTCCCTAGACTTAGTCGCCCAATTTACAGGACTAACCCTAAAACAAGTCCAGAAGCTACAAAAAAATTCCGTAAAACAGTCTCAAACTCCCAAGATTTCAAAGCCAAAGAGATCGCCAAAATCTTAATCTGGCTAGTAAAAGCAAGATTTCGGCGATCGCTATAGCGGTTTTCATTTTGACGTAGACAAAATGAAAACTCAAAAACAAAACTCTTACTGGGATTTATTTTTTGTTTTCAAATGAGTGCATACTCATTTGAAAATCGCTAATTGAAGGAGATCGTTAGATTGAATAGTCTAAAGGAAACGACTTGGCATCCTTTGGCTCGATATGGACATATTGTTGTGGTTGTAACTTCAACTCATCAAAACGTTCACGAGTAAGGTGAGCCGTCAAAACCTGTCCATCACCTAGCATCAATTCAGCTTGAACTTCCCAACCAAGATGAATTAGCCTTGTGATGCGTGCTGATACCGATGTGCTAGTTGCCTCTGTCTCAATCAAAATATCGCGAGGACGAATATACACATCTTCACTAGCACTATGGATTTTAGAGAATTCACTAATGCGATCGCGATTGGCGGGAAGTACATTCACAGGGCCAATAAAACTCATCACAAAGGGAGTCGCAGGATTATCGTAAACTTCGGCAGGAGTGCCAATTTGCTCGATCTTGCCTTTATTCATCACCACGATCACATCAGACACTTCCATCGCTTCTTCTTGGTCGTGGGTGACAAACACACTAGTGACATGTACTTCATCATGAAGTCGGCGTAACCATGCCCGCAATTCTTTACGGACTTTTGCGTCTAGCGCTCCAAAGGGTTCGTCGAGAAGCAATACACTGGGCTGGACAGCGAGGGCGCGCGCGAGGGCAACTCGTTGGCGTTGTCCGCCAGATAGTTGTGATGGGTAGCGGTTGCCCAAACCTTTAAGTTGGATTAGTTCTAGCAATTCTTCGACGCGATCGGCAATTTTTGCTTTCGGTTCTTTGCGGATTTCTAGACCAAAAGCAATATTTTTGCGAATGGTCATGTGCTTGAAGAGAGCGTAGTGCTGAAACACAAAGCCAATATTGCGATCGCGTACATCTTGATCGGTGGCATCTTTACCAGTCAGAAAAATTTTGCCGCGATCGGGAGTTTCTAGACCTGCGATCAATCTTAATAGGGTGGACTTACCAGAACCTGAAGGGCCTAATAACGCCACCAATGAGCCAGTTTTGACCTCAAGATTGATATTATCTAGGGCTAAAAAATCGCCAAATTGCTTAACTACATTTTCTACAACAATGCCCACGTTGCACTTACCTCAAATTGTCTTGATATGACCGACGCGATCGCCTTTACAAATACTTTTAAGAGTTAAAAACCCAGAGCCAAAACCAGAGTTGCCCGCTGCGCAGGCAGCTCTGGTTTTAGGGTTTTATATTTACTTGAGCTTAGCTACTCATAAAAGTTTTTTCAAATCCACAGTTAATCTATGTGTTTACCGTTGATTGGATATGATCATATATTACAGTACTTCGTGCTGCTAGAAAAACCAGAAAATTTATAAAAGTACACCCAAACAAGCCAAGAACTCAAGTTATTGGCTAAAGGCTCAAGTCCACTGAAGTGGGCTACAGAATACTTTCAAGCAAACCGTTTCAACGGGTTTGAGCTTTTAGTCCGCACTTGAGTGCAGGGCTACTGAGTAAGTCCTGATTCTTTATAAAACTTTCTGAACATGAGATTACGGTTTATCGCTAAAGTGGATATACAAAACACCGCCAAACTACTAAGAAATTGTAGGGAATTATGGCTTGTCGTCGAGAATTCCTAGGATTTCCTGTAATTTATTTTTATGATATCAACTCCACTTCTTCCGATCACCGTATTTATACTCACCCTCGCTTTGCTAGGTTGGGGATATTTTCGTTCCCGCAAGTTTGGCAAGCTTGGGTTACTGTCTTGGCTTCAATTTGTGGCGCTTATGTCACCTTGGCTTGTTTATTTTGGCTTGTTTGTGTCGGGTGTTTTTATAAATTTTACAACGCTATTATTCTTATTGCTTAGTTCTACGATCGCCTATGTGGCGATTAGCAACCAATTACGCAAAGCCGCCACAGAGGAAAGATCGGCGATCGAGCAAAAACTCAAAAAAGATCTTGATGCAACTGCTAGTGATCTTCCTAATTCTCCCGATAATTCAACCAATAAACCGCCAGTTAACAGTCCGATTGCCGTGGCTATGTCACAGGGCAAGACGCAACTAAAAATGTTTAGGGCACTTCCTGCGGAAGATATGAAGCTGATACAAGGAATCTTTGGGATTGAAACCTATTACGTCACCGAAACGATTCCCTATCAAGAAGGGGCGATTTTTAAAGGTAACTTGCGTGGTGAGCCTGATGTCGTTCACGATCGCTTGACTAAATCCCTCAGCGATCGCCTTAGCGATAAATACAATCTATTTTTGGTGGAAGGTCAAGATCGTAAACCAGTGGTGATTGTGCTACCTAGCCGAGTTAGTAATGTCGATAACAATACAATTCCTCAAAAAGTACTAATTGCGGTGTTGATTGTCGCAAATGGCTACACAGCCTTAAACTTGGGCGCGTTAGTTGCGGGTATTCCTGTAGTCCAAGAACCTCAACAATATTTAGTAGGACTACCCTTTGCTCTTGGTATTGGGGCGATTTTAGGTGTGCGTGAGTTGGCTATGCGTCTGATGGCAAAGAAGTACAAAGTAAATATGAGTTTGCCGTTTCTCTTGCCTTCATCACAATTAGGTTCTTTCGGTGCATTCAGTCGGGTTTCTTCGCCATTACCTCATCGGCTGGCTCTGTTTGATATTGCGATCGCTCCAGCTTTGGCAAGTGGATTACTATCTTTGCTCATGCTTCTAGTTGGTTTACGCCTATCTGCGATCGGGATGGGCAGTATTGATATTCCTAGTCAAATTTTTCAAGCATCGGTACTGGCGGGAACCTTGGCGAAACTCTTCCTCGGTGAGGCATTACACAATAGCTTTATTTCGATTCACCCGTTAGTAGTTCTCGGCTGGCTCGGCTCGGCTATCACCGCCTTGAATTTGATGCCAGCAGGTCAGTTAGATGGCGGTCGGATCGTGCAATCAATTTATGGACGACGCACGGCAAGCGTGACGACGGTATTGACGTTGATTTTCTTAGTGATTGCCACAGTGATTAATCCACTTGCGCTCTATTGGGGTGGCATTGTCTTGATTCTATTGAGAGATCTGGAACGTCCAATGCTGAATGAACTTTCAGAACTTGATGGCGATCGCGAAGCTTTGGGTGTGGTGGCACTCTTTTGGATGTTGATTACTTTACTTCCACTCACTTCTGGTGTTGCGGAACGTCTGGGCATTGGTAGTAGTGGTGGTCTGCTTCCGTGAGTTCATAAAAACAAATAGGCGATCGCTTATTCTGTCAAAAGGGAACGCGATCGCCCCCAACAAACTAACAACATCAAACAGCGATCACCCCTAATCTCAAAAAGCTACTAATTTCTCAGATCCTTTCTTGAATGTATTACGTTTGCGAATTGCTTGATCTTGTGATGCTACAGACTGAGGTAGTTTTACCCCAGATGATTGAGGCTTTCTTGTGTAATTGTCCCAATCTTCTACTGTTTTTCTGAATAACCAATAATCTAAGGAAGCATCATCTACAAAACCGCGAAGTTCTGGATCAACCCAAATATGCAAAAGATCTTTACATCCTATATTTTTAGCAGCTTGCTCAATATCTTGCCATTGTTGGATAAAGTTTTCTGCCCAAGATTCTCTATTAGTTATAGAACGAACAAAATCTAGTCCTGCTTCTAGCATTCTCTTTCCATTTGTGCCACGAGCATTGATTGGTTCCCAGAAAATGACTTCAGGTTCAAATTTCATCACTTGCTGTAACAGATTTTGGAAATCCTGTAATTGCATTGTTGGCGGTGTGGGTGCGATCGCCGCATAAAGTTTAATACCTGCCTTATATCCCTTCATCATCGCTTTGTATCGGTCAGATGGTAGAGGTGCTGCGGGTTCAATTTTGCGGCTGAGTTCATCATCAAGCATGGGTAAACTCATTCCAACAGTTACATTACGCGATCGCAAAATATCTATATCATTTGTCCATAGAGGGCTACGAGTCAAAATCCGTACTCGTTTGTCATATTTAAGCAACACTTTGACAACTTGGCGCGTGATTGTTGCGGTTTGATGGTTTTGATAAGGGTCAGTACCAGAACAGAGCATAACAACTCCCTGTCCTGATTCTGTAGTTTTCCAAGTTCTTTTACGGCTGAGAGTTTCTTCTAACTGCTCAGCAATACCTTCACGTACAAATAGATACTTTCCCCAGTCCATTTGAGGGTTATCAACGCCTTTTTGGGCTAGTTGTGCTTGTCTGGTTCTGATCACTGGAGTTGAGGGGACATAGCAAAATGTACAACCGTGCAGACAACCAGAAGCAACGTTAATAACATAGTCACATAGTCCTTTTTTCCTTAGTGCGCTTTCCTGTAGAGGACTAGCGACAGTTTCAGTACCTCTCACAGTCTCCATAACAACAAACCTCAATATTTTTGAAAAACGTACAATATACTATAATTAACTATATGCTATATTTTTAGAAATATACACCTATTAAGAGAAAAATAGGATGCCAATTACACCATCTGGACAAGGTTTTAGTAAAAATACATCTGCAAAACAGAAACAATTTGATTATTTCATAGATATTCACCTTGGCATTTGCAAAGGGATTTTTAAAGGAAATCAAGATAAAGCTTGGTTATCCCATATCTACCAGTATATTGACTTAAATGCTGGTACTGGCATCAGTGAAGCATACGGAGAAGGAAGCCCTATAATTTTTTTGAAACAAGCAGAATCCAAAAAGGTTAATTCTTCGTGCTATTTTGTCGATATCAAAGATTCAGTTCTAGAAGAATTAAAGCGAAATGTTTCTCGTTTCTCATGTCAAGCTCATTATTTTTCTTGTGATAACAAGCTAGCGCTTGAAAATATTTCAGAGTCTTTGTATTCTCATTCTCAAAATAACAAGAAAGCATTATATGGGTTGCTGTACTCTGATGAAAATGGCACAGTTCCTCCCTTTGATCAATTATCAAAAGTATTCAAAGGCAGAAAATATCTAGAAACCATAGATATTCTTATCTACTTTTCGGCAACGAATGTAAAACGCTGTTTAAAGTCAGACACTTCTGATGTTTATAAGAGATTAACTGATTACATAAGAAATGTACCGAAGAAACATTGGCAAATCAGAGAATCGGAAGATAAACATCAATGGAGCTTTTTATTCGGAACAAACTGGGATAAAAATGGACAGATGGGATATCCAAGAATCACAAAGTATAATTTTCACGATATCAGTAGCAACAGAGGGAGAGAAATTTTAGAACGTCTTGCATATACCAATGATGAAATACAGGACATGATACAACCTAAAATACCAGGGCTATTTGACTCAATGGAGTGATTAATAGGAATGTATTTGGGTCATCTATCATAATCATCATCTAGTAGTCAGAAAATTATTACTAGCGATCGCCCCGAAATTTACACTTGATTCACAACTGGCAATCTCAACTTGACCAAAGACTTTTGTAAAATGCTCGGCTTAACACTCAACCAAACTTGATTGCGATCATCCTCAGTATAGCCAACCACCACCGCCCCCAAAGGTGAACCAATCTCAGGATACATTTCTGGAATCATCGCGCCACTATCCAAAAAATCTGGAATCTGGATAATTCCCTCTACATTCTCATCCCCAATATCAACAAACACCCCAAAAGACGCATGAAATTCTACTTTCCCGTAAATTAACTTCCCAAGCTGATACTTAGTTTTGACTCGACTCCAAAGTTGTTGGTTCATCAATCCGCCCAAGTAACTAACAGCCTGAGTTTCTAAAGCAGGACGTTTTAAAGTCGTAAGATTAAATAAATCTAAGACATCTTCGCCATCATCAAACTTTTTATCTAACTCTTCAGCTTTCATATAAATTGGCTAAGCTAGTTGCAATACTTGAGGTGATGGTAAAGGTTTACCCGTTTCTTCGTAATCTTCGATTAAAAGCTCTAATACCTCCTCTGCATTAGCGATCGCCTCTGCATAAGTATCTCCATGCGTAAAGTATCGCTGCAAGGTATTAGAAAACTCAGGTAATACCAAATCACTTAGATAAGGCGACAGATGGAATTTTCACACTCTAAATATTGGTTTGGGTTTACGAGCATTATTTAATAACCATCTGTCGTCTTTACTTTGTGTTTTAGTATAATTCCACTAGATAACATTTATCTTAATCTGACCAAACAAGATTAACGCGATACTTATATTTCATACTTTTAGCCAACTGATGATTGAGGCATAGACTCGATTAAGGCTCTTAGCACTTTGTTAACGGCTTCAGGCGTAGTAAAAACCCGTGCCACATCTTCATCTAAAACCACAATATTTAATCTCTTAGCTTCACCACGATTAGCAAAACGATTGGGCTTAGCTTTCTGATAATCAAAGCTATATTCAGGTAAAAGATCATCATCAGCATTTAATTGATTTTCAAAACTATTGCTGTTCATACTCTTCACGCTCTTTTCTAGTGGCTATACGGGCGCTAATAATCCGAAAGAGAAAACAAGGGGCTTAAGCCCCTTGCTTCTTGTTAATTAGCTGCCACCGATACGGGCGACATCGCGGGAGTTAGCTTCAAAGGCGGCATTGAGGGCATCATCACCACTCAAGCCATCTTCCAAGGCTTCCTTAATCGCTTGCAATACCCGCTTGTAATCCTTGGGCATTACCTTCACGAACTTAGGAGCGATCGCATTCCAATCAGCGAGAACTCGTTCACCGATCGCACTCTCCGTATAATCAACGTGCTGTTGAATCAACTGCTTCAGATCCTTGATTTCTTCAGGATCTTCGAGCTTTTCTAAGCCGACCATCGAGGCATTGCAACGGGTTGCGAAATCGCCTGCCTCATCGAGAATGTAGGCAATACCGCCACTCATACCTGCGGCGAAGTTCCGTCCTGTTAATCCAAGAACGACCACTTTTCCGCCAGTCATATATTCGCAACCGTGATCGCCGATGCCTTCGACTACAGCGTTTACGCCAGAGTTCCGCACCGCAAAGCGTTCACCAGCGATACCGCGAATGTAGACTTCGCCACTGGTTGCGCCGTAGAGAGCGACGTTACCCGCGATGATATTCTCTTCGGCGACAAAGGTAGAAGCTTTGTGGGGATAGAGAATGATCTTACCGCCGCTCAGACCTTTGCCGAGGTAGTCGTTGGTATCGCCTTCCAGTTCCATCGTCACACCAGAGGGAACGAATGCACCAAAGCTTTGACCAGCCGTGCCTTGGAAATGGAGATGCACGGTGTCGTCGGGCAATCCTTCCCAATGGCGCTTGGTGATTTCGTTGCCGAGGATAGTTCCGACGGCGCGATTGATGTTTTTAATGGGAATTATTGCCTCAACAGGTTCACCATCCACGATCGCAGCTTGGCACAAATCTAACAATACAGTCATATCAAGGGATTTGTCTAAACCGTGATCCTGTGGGATTTGGCAGTAGCGACCGACATCGGCTCCAACTTCTGGTTGGTAGAGAATCTTCGAGAAGTCTAAGCCCTTGAGTTTCCAATGCTCGACGGCTTGCTTGGCTTCTAGCACTTCAGTACGACCGACCATTTCATCAAGGGTGCGGAAACCGAGTTTCGCCATTAGTTCGCGGACTTCCATTGCGATGAAGGTCATGAAGTTGACGGTATGGGCGGGATCACCTGTGAACTTCTCGCGTAGTTGCGGATCTTGGGTAGCGACACCAACAGGGCAGGTATTGAGATGGCAGACGCGCATCATGATACAGCCGAGAGAGACAAGGGGAGCCGTAGCAAAGCCGAACTCCTCTGCACCAAGGAGAGCGGCGATCACGACATCACGACCAGTTTTCATTTGTCCATCGGTTTCGACAACGATACGGCTGCGGAGGTTGTTGAGAACGAGGGTTTGGTGGGTTTCAGCGAGTCCGAGTTCCCAAGGTAAGCCCGCGTGCTTGATTGAGGTTTGGGGTGATGCGCCAGTACCGCCATCGTAGCCTGAGATAAGAACCACGTCAGCGTGAGCCTTAGAAACCCCTGCGGCGATCGTTCCAACGCCGACTTCCGATACAAGCTTGACACTGACACGGGCAGCACGGTTGGCGTTCTTGAGGTCGTGAATCAACTCAGCGAGGTCTTCGATGGAGTAGATGTCATGGTGAGGAGGAGGTGAAATTAAGCCCACCCCTGTGGTGGAGTGGCGAACTTTGGCAATCCAAGGATAGACTTTCTTTCCAGGAAGTTGACCGCCTTCCCCTGGTTTTGCGCCTTGAGCCATTTTGATTTGAATTTCTTTGGCTTGGGAGAGATAGAGACTGGTTACGCCGAAACGTCCAGAGGCAACCTGTTTGATGGCGCTATTTTTGGAATCGCCTTGCTCGTTTGTCCATGTGTAGCGATCGGGATCTTCGCCGCCTTCGCCTGTATTGGACTTACCGCCGATACGATTCATAGCGATCGCAAGAGCTTCATGGGCTTCCTTAGAAATCGAACCGTAACTCATCGCGCCCGTTTTGAAGCGGCTCAAGATTGATTCAATCGGTTCTACTTCGTCAATGAAAATAGATTCACGCGATTTAAAATCGAGCAAGCCGCGCAGGGTGAAATGTTGTTGATTCTGTTCATTGACTAAACTTGAATATTTCTTGAACAGTTCATAGTTGCCATCGCGCACTGCCTTTTGCAAGGCGTGAATGGTTTCAGGACTAAACAAGTGCGCTTCACCCTCCTTGCGCCATTGATAATCACCGCCAACATCGAGAGTGTTGCTACTGGATGGGCGTTCGGGGAAGGCGTGGGTGTGCCGAGCGATCGCTTCTTTAGCAATCACTTCCAAATCTGCGCCTTCGATGCGGGATGCTGTCCAAGTGAAGTATTTCTTGATCACATCTTGATTCAAGCCAACGGCTTCAAAGATTTGAGCGCCACGATAGCTCTGGATAGTGGAGATACCGATTTTGGATGCAACCTTGGTTACGCCTTTAGTCGCTGACTTGATGTAGTTCTTAACCGCTGTTTTGAACTCGACATTGACTAAGAGACGTTGATCGATCATGTCTTTGATCGTCTCAAAGGCAAGATAAGGATTCACCGCACCGCAACCATAGCCGATCAGCAATGCAAAGTGATGCACTTCTCTAGGTTCGCCAGATTCGAGGACTAGCCCGACTCTAGTACGGGTTCCCGTGCGGATGAGATGGTGATGCAAGCCTGACACGGCAAGTAATGCAGGAATTGGCGCATTAGCGGAATTCACACCGCGATCGCTCAGAATCAAAATATTCACACCATCGGCGATCGCTTGATCCGCCTTAGCACAAATCTCAGTAATTGCTGATTCTAATCCAGATACACCAGATTTAGGATTGAACAAAGTGGAAAGGGTGACGGATTTAAAACCACCTTCGTTAATATGCTTCAACTTCGCAAGTTCGGCATCGCTAAGAATGGGAGTTTTTAGCTCGATCAAATGACAGCTTTCTGGTTCAGGCTTGAGCAAATTCCTTTCTGCACCAATGGTAGTTTCCGCAGAAGTAATAATCTCTTCACGAATCGAGTCAATCGGTGGATTAGTTACCTGAGCGAAAAGCTGTTGGAAATAGTCGTAGAGAAGTTTGGAACGATTGGAAAGAATTGCTAACGGGGTATCTGCACCCATCGCGCCGATCGCTTCTACACCATCTCTCGCCATTGGGGTCAGCAGCAAGCGTAAATCTTCAAAAGAATAGCCAAATGCCATTTGACGCTGCGTGAGCGGAATTGCTTCGGCTTCAGTCGCATCAGCATCCTTGAGATTCGCAATGTCTACCATGTGCTGATTAATCCATTCACGGTATGGCTGCTCGGTTGCGATTTGATGCTTGATTTCTTCGTCAGCAACTATCCGCCCCTCTTCCATATTCACGAGAAACATCCGTCCTGGTTGCAAGCGACCCTTCGATTCAATCATTTCAGGTGCAATATTCAATACACCTGCTTCTGATGCGAAGATGACCAAATCATCCTTAGTGACATAGTAGCGAGAAGGACGCAAACCGTTGCGATCCAACACAGCGCCGATCATTGTGCCATCGGTGAAAGCGATCGAGGCGGGACCATCCCAAGGTTCCATCAAACAAGAGTGATATTCATAAAAAGCTTTCTTCTCATCACTCATCGACTCATGGGCTGTCCAAGGCTCAGGAATCATCATCATCATCGCGTGAGGTAGCGATCGCCCAGCCAGTACCAATAATTCCAAAGCGTTATCAAAAATCGTCGAGTCACTACCCTCGATGTTAATCACGGGCTTAATTTTGGAAATATCATCACCAAACAAGTCCGACTCAAACATCGACTGACGCGCAATCATCCAGTTGGTGTTGCCGCGCAAAGTATTAATTTCACCATTATGGGCAATGTAGCGGTAAGGGTGCGATCGCTCCCAGCTAGGGAAAGTATTTGTACTAAAGCGCGAGTGAACTAAAGCTAGAGCGCTTTCCATGTCGGGATCACGCAAATCAGCCGCGTAATACAAGCCTACCTGTGCTGTCATCAACATCCCTTTATAAACGATGGTGCGACAGGAAAGGCTAGAGGGATACCAATAGGCATCGATATTGGAAGCACGAATCGCGGTGTGAGCGAGTTTGCGAAGTACAAATAACTTGCGATCGAAGGCTAGGTCATCGGCAAGATCGGGCGATCGCAAAATAAATACTTGCTGCATGAATGGCTCGCTCGATTGTGCCGTCGCTCCCAAGGAGGAATTATCAGTCGGGACATCACGCCAACCTAGGACTTTTAAACCCTCGGACTCAACCAACTTTTCAAAAGCTTGTCTACCATTCTTACGAGCTTCAGGATCTGGTGAAGCGTAAACCATGCCCACGCCATATTGACCGACCTCTGGCAAGGCAATATTTGCGGCGGCGGCTACCTTTACCAAAAATTTATGGGGAATCTGCATCAAAATCCCAGCACCGTCACCCGTATTAGTCTCGCAACCGCACGCGCCGCGATGTTCCAAGTTCTCCAAAATCGTCAGCCCCTGCTCAACGATCGCATGGGATTTCTTTCCTGATTTATGGACAATAAAGCCGACCCCACAAGCGTCATGTTCAAATTGGGGATCGTATAAACCTTGTTTTACGGGCAGTGCGTTGCTATTCATCATGGACTGAAAGGGATGTTGTTAAAGAACTATTATGTGAGCTTCATCGTAATCGGGTAGTTACGATCGCTACTTTGGATTGTACTAATAAATCTCTGCCTTAGGTAGGATGTTTTAAGGAATTGATCATCTATTGAGTAGATCAAATGATGCTCAGAGCCGTTTTTGTTGCCCTTACTACGAAACCAAACAAGTTAAAATTGTCTCAAACTAGCCATAAGGAATTCATTGATGCTGAGCTAATAAATCTGAGCAAATAGGCGCAGACACATACTTTTAAGCGAGGATCACTTTATTATGGGGAATATCTAGCATTTTTTACGCAGCTTTTGTATGACTGCTCCCGACTGTAAAGATCACAAATCCCAACGCGATCGCCAGATGTCTCTCAAGATATTGCTGATTGTTCCTTTCGTGACGCAAGTGATTTTGGCGGTGGGGATCACAGGATGGCTATCGGTACAGAACGGGCGTGAAGCAACTCAGGAGTTAGCTCCCCAAATCGGACAAGAAGTAACTAACACGATTGAAGCCCATGTGAGAGGGTACTTCGATGCACCTTTAGAAATTTTGCAGTCTCATGGAGCCATGGCAAGGGCAGGCTATTTGAATTTTGAGAATTTAAATAGCTTAGATAAGATATTTTGGCAGCAGATGCGCCAAGCCCAAAGTTTATATTTTTTCTACGCAGCAAATCCCCAAGGGCAATTTATTGGTGTCGAGCGTAGGGAAGGTAATGCTTTAGTATTACATCAATCTTTCTTGCCAAATTCATCAGCTTCACAGCAAAAATTAATCTATCGATTAGATAAGGTTGGGAAAATCCTAAACCAGATTGAGGCGAATATTTACGATCCTCGCGATCGCCCTTGGTATAAAAGTGCTGTCAAGGCTCGTCAAGCTGTTTGGAGTCCGATTTATCTGTTTGTGGCGCGTCCGATTTTAGGGATTACGGCTTCTTTGCCGATTTATAATGAATCTGGTAACTTACGCGGAGTAATTGCGATCGATTTGACGCTGGCTCAAATAGGTGACTTTCTACGCCAACTAAAAATCGCTAAAACAGGACAAGCTTTCATTCTCGAACCATCAGGAGAGATCGTCGCTACATCAACTTCTGAAGCACCTTATATTTCCATAGATAAAAAGCAACAACGCATTCATGCTAATAAAAGTCAAAATCCTTTACTGCGATTGATTTTTCAAAATCTTCAACAAAAGTATCCTAATTCTATTGATATTCCTAAGCATCTACAGATCCAAATGGAATGGGAAGGTGCGACTCAATATGTCCAGATTACGCGATTGCGAAATGAACAGGGTCTAGACTGGTTGATGCTCGTAGCCGTTTCGGAACAAGACTTTCGCGATCGCATTAATATTAATACGCGCAACACAATCGTCTTATGTGCTTTAGCTTTTATATTGGCTAGTGTGACAGGCTTCTATACATCAAAGTGGATTGCTAAACCAGTAGAGAAATTAATCGATGCTTCGCATTTGCTGGCAGAGCTCTCTGCCTCAGCCGATCTTGCCACTGGCCATCCCTATAAACCTATTCAAGCAGCGAATGTTCGAGAGCTGTCAATTCTGGCTGATTCCTTTAATCAAATGGCGCAACAATTGCAAATCTCTTTTACGGAGCTTGCCCAAAGTAAAGAAGAATTAGAAATTCGGGTGGAACAGCGTACTTCTGATTTAAAAACCAGTGAGACTAAATACCGTACCCTTGTTGAAGCGGCAAATTGCATCATTTTACGGAGAGATATTGCTGGCACAATTAAATTTATTAATGAATATGGGGTAACCTTCTTTGGATTTCATAATCAAGATGAGATGGTTGGGAGAAATATTAGTGGAACTATTATCAAGAATAGTGATGATACAACTATTACTGATTTGCTGAATTGGATGGGAAATAGCACTAAGGCTCCCCAAGTTTCTATGTTTCAAGAAAGTCAAAACGTTCGCAATGATGGAGAGGAGGTTTGGATATCTTGGGCGAATTGCCCTATTTTGGATGATTCGGGAAGGCTAGTTGAGGTTCTGTCGATTGGAATTGATATTACGGAAAGAAAGAAAATAGAGTCCACTCTTGAGGAGTTTGTGAGTTTGCAAAGAGCTACCTTTGAATCGATTGCCGATGGCGTAGTTGCCGTGGATCAGCTTGGTCATGTCAATAGCTATAACCAACGCTTTGTCGATATGTTCTCGCTATCTCCAGAGATTTTATCTGCAAACAATACGGATCTTCGATTGGAGTTTCTCTCGACAATGATGATTGATCCTCAAGACTTTATGCTGCGATCGCAAGAGTTCTATCGTCATCCTGAACACGAAAGTTATGATTTACTAGAACTGGTAGATAGCAGAGTATTGGAACGTTATTCCCGTCCACAGAGGATTGGTAATCAGATTATTGGACGTGTATGGAGTTTTCAAGATATAACTGCTCGTGTGAGAGCGGAGCAAGCTCTCGAAGAACAAAAAACTTATTTGCGATTAATCATTGATAGTATTCCGCAACAGATTTTCTGGAAAGATACCAATCTGGTTTTCCGAGGCTGTAATAAAAATTGGGCGATGTCTGCTCAATTAGAAACTCCAGAAAGTGTGGTGGGCAAAACTGATTACGATCTAATTGGAAATCTTGATTTAGCAAATATATTTCGCGCCCATGATCAACAAATAATGGAATCGAATATTCCTGAAATGCATGTAATTCAGCGGAAGCTTAATCCAGATAAGTCGGGAAAATCAATATGGCTGGATATTAGTAAGTTGCCAATTATTGATGCTGAGGGCAAGACTATTGGTATTTTGGGTGTACTTGATGATGTTACCGAACGAAAACTTGCCGAGGAAGCACTTCATAGTGAGCAAGAAAAATCCGAGAAATTATTATTAAACATTTTGCCTAAAGCGATCGCCGATCGCCTTAAACAATTTCACGGAGTTATTGCCGATAGCTTTGAGTCAGTCACCGTTCTTTTTGCCGATTTGGTTAGCTTTACCAGAATGTCCTCAGAACTCTCTCCTCATGAACTTGTCGATCTGCTAAATCTAATTTTTTCTAATTTTGATACCCTTTGCGAAAAGTATGGATTGGAGAAAATCAAAACCATAGGTGATGCCTATATGGTGGCAGGTGGCATTCCTCTTCCGACAGAAGATCATGCGGAGGCGATCGCATCTATGGCATTAGATATGGTTGATAAAGTGAATGAACTTAGCAAATTGACAGGTAAACCACTACAAATCCGTATCGGTATTCATACGGGGGCTGTAATTGCGGGGGTAATCGGCACACAAAAGTTTATTTACGATCTCTGGGGTGACACGGTGAATGTGGCGAGTCGGATGGAGTCCCACAGTGAAGTTGGTAAAATCCAAGTGACTGCCGCTACCTATGAACTGCTAAAACATAAATTTGATTTAGTCGAGCGTGGTGTGATCGAAGTCAAGGGCAAAGGATTAATGCAAACCTATTGGCTTACCTCTTCCCCAAAATAAAAAGATTGCGCGAAGCGCAATCTTTTTATTTACATCCAGTCATCGTCATCATCATAAGATACTCGCGTATTTGGACGACGACGGTCATCTTCATCTTTACCGCGTTTATTGCGACTTGCAAAACTACCGATACTTTCAAGGATGCCACCGAATAGATCGTCATCTTCATCGTCATCATATTCATCATCTTCAGCATAGAGTTCAGTTGATAGCGCATAGAGAGCTTCTTGTAACTCCGACTGAGAACGATCAATTAGGGCATCATCTTCTTTTGCGATCGCATCTCTTAGTTTTTTGATTGATCCCTCAATTTGTTTACGGCGTTCGTAACTGAGCTTATAGCCATAGTTCAGTGCTAATTCCTTCAGTTGCCGTTCTGCCCCAACGGCGAGATTATCAGCTCGATTTAATTTCTCGATGCGTTCTCGTTTAGCGCGATCGCGATCGGCAAATTGCTCCGCCTCCGTGACCATGCGCTGCACTTCTTTTTCATCCAAGGTCGAAGCGCCCTTGATCGTGACACGGCGTTCAACTCCTGTTCGGCGATCGCTAGCGGTCACTGCCAAGATCCCATCGGTATTTAAATCAAAAGTGACATCCACTTGAGCCACGCCGCGAGGTTGCGGATCAAGCCCACTTAATTTAAAGCGCCCCAAAGACTTGTTATATTCCGCAAGATCCCGTTCACCTTGGATCACATGGATTTCCACAGATGTTTGATTGTCTTCAGCAGTGGTAAATAATTCCATCTTGCGACAAGGAATCGTTGTATTGCGGGGGATCAAGCGCTTGACCACGCCGCCCGAAGTTTCTACGCCGAGGGACAATGGGGTGACATCGAGTAGTAAAACATCCTTAATTTCACCTGACAAAATGGCAGCTTGAACAACTGCGCCGATCGCGACAACTTCATCGGGATTCACACTTTGGCTTGGGGGCTTGCCGATCGCCCGCTCTACCATTTCCTGTACCGCAGGAATGCGCGTAGATCCACCCACTAAAACCACTTCATCAATCTGGCGCGGACTAATTTGGGCATCACGTAAGACGCGATCTAGAGGAATTTGTAAACGCTCTAATAAATCTGTACTTAACCGCTCAAACTGCGATCGCTTTAAACTTGTTTCTAAATGTAATGGTCCTTCTGCTGTCGCCGTGATGAATGGCAGATTAATCTCAGTAACTCCCACAGTCGAAAGCTCAATCTTGGCTTTTTCCGCAGCTTCGGTTAGACGTTGCAAAGCTTGACGCTCTTTACGGAGATCCACACCATCGGATTTTAAAAATTCTTCAGCAAGATAATTAACAATTTGGCGATCGAAATCATCGCCACCCAATTGCGTATCGCCTGTAGTTGCCTTTACCTCAAATAAGCCGTCACTGACTTCTAGCACTGACACATCAAATGTGCCGCCACCAAGATCAAATACTAAAATTTTCTTATTAGTCTTTTTATCTAAGCCATAGGCTAACGATGCAGCCGTAGGCTCGTTTAAAATTCGCTTAACTTCAATCCCCGCAATTCTGCCAGCGTCCTTCGTTGCCTGTCTTTGCGAGTCATTAAAATAAGCAGGAACCGTAATTACCGCACCCGTTACAGGCTCTCCCAAATATCGACTCGCTTCATCTACGAGTTTGCGAATTATCATTGCCGAAATTTCTTCAGGCGCAAAATCTTTTTCAAGTCTAGAACTGCGTAACTTGATATTACCTTGATCGTCACGACGGATTGTATAGGGAACACGCTTAGTTTCAGCCGAGAGCTCACTATGTTTCCGTCCGATAAAGCGCTTAACAGAATAAAAGGTATTGTCAGGATTTAGCACCGCTTGCCGACGGGCCATTTGTCCGACAAGACGTTCGCCATCTTTAGTAAAGCTAACAACGGAGGGGGTGGTGCGGCTACCTTCTGAGTTTGCAATCACTATGGGTTTGCCACCTTCCATAACGGCTACCACAGAGTTTGTCGTACCCAAGTCAATACCTACAATTTTGCCCATGCTTGACGTATATACCTCTTCACTTCCCAAGACTGCGTATTAAACAGCTTAACAATTTTTGATTTTGCTTTACTTTGCTAATATCCTAGCTCTAAAAACCACGCTTATAGACAAAGGGGACTAACCCCCTTGTCTGTAGATCAGTTATTTAGCCAAAAACTTTATTTTTCCAAGTGGTGATTCCATCAATTAGCTCTTTGCGAGTATCAGCAAGTAATAGGTATCGATAGATAAACCATATCGAATAGCCAAAGCCAACTAATTCAAACACACTAGGTAACACAGGTAGTTTATTTAAGAAGTCTACAAGTGTTGAAGTGGCGATTAATAGAGGAATAGTGGCGATGATGATGATTGCCAGAGTGAGGTTAGCTTTTTTGCCTTCACCAAAATATTCCTCCCAAAGTTGTTTGACTTTGTTCAAAAGATCATAGCTAACTTTGAGCGTGTCATCGACTGAGGTCGTGGTGGCTGTTATTGCTTGTTCTGACTCAGGGGCAGATGTCACTGGCTGTATAGTTTCGGTGAGATCTTCTGCGATCGCTTCAACATTGTCTTCCTTAGGTTCCATAATTTGTTTGATCTTATTGATCGGTCAGTTACGATGGGGAAATTTTAACAATATTTGCAGCGCTTTGTTAGGGGATCGGTCTAGCAGATATGGCGATCGCAAATATAAAAAAATAAAAAGATAAAAAAGAAAGAGACGGGGTGCTTTACGCCCTGTCTCTTTTTTGGGATTTAAAAGGATATTTAAACTTTTTTCTTATACTTTTTTCAAAGAAAGTTCAAATTGTCTACGGTTTTCAAATACATCAAACAAAGTCTTCATTGAGGTTGCTTCTAGCAAAAAGTCTATATATTCGCTGATTGAGCAGATTGCAAACCTACAGCCAATCGCCTTAGCGCTTCTCAAAACAAAGATTAAAGCCCCCAATCCTGAGCTATCCATCTGTTTTAAATGTTTTAGGTCAATAAGCAATACATCAGGTTTCCGATCTAAAACACTGCTAGCTTGCTGCCGAAAATGGTTAGTACTGGTTGCATTAAGATGACCTGTTGGTTGCATTACTTCAATACGCATTACTTTTTCTCCTTTTTCCCAATTGATAGGTACTAAAAATATCTGAATTGAGCTAATAAGTTATCAATTAAAATTTAATTGAAATTTAATTGAAATGTCTGGATAACACTCTAGAAGGATAATTCATAGAAAAAATTAAGTTGAAGAGTTACCTTTTCTATTTGAAAAATTAATTCATTCAAATCAAGCTTTGCTTTTCAACTGTATTTTTTATTTTGTATAAGCATCCTACTTCCTAGACTCAATATTTATTTATCCAAAAGTTATGAAAAGGTTATTTCTAAAGTTATCAATATGTTTGCAAAACATGAAACCAAGACAATAAAGGTGGCGCGATGCCTTTATTGTCTTGGTTTTCGTGATACTGACCTGCGATCGCTTAAATACCAGCGCCAAGGAATATCAGCTCCTTGTGTAATCCCGATTCTCGTAGTTTGGCAAATTTGTTCATCAAAATTTGGCGATCGCGCTTCTAGCCATAAATCGAAATCTGGATGCAAAGTAATACCGTCTAGCAGGCGATCAATTTTTAACAAGCGACAAAGTTTGCCTGGTCCTGCTCCTGCTCGATGCTGTTTTTCTTTAAGACTATGCCAACTCGGCAGGCGATCGCATTCGATCGCGCGAATTAATACCGCACTACAAAAGTCTTCGCGATCGGTGACGATATTGACGCAGTGATAAATCCCATAAATTAAATAGACATAAGCTGTACATGGTGAGCCAAAAATTGCTTGATTGCGCTTAGTCTTGCGACGATAGCCATGACAAGCTGGATCGGTTGCATCATAGGCTTCGGTTTCGACGATAATTCCTCGATATTCAAGTCTGTCAATTCGTCTAACTAAAGTACATCCCAATAGATCTGGAGCAACTTCATAAGCTGGACGAGCAAAAAAAGATTTTTCTAGCAGCATCAAAAACTCCAAACCAAAAAGACGCAAAGCGACTTTTTGCTATACGGGGCAATTTACCCAACTGCTTACCCCATCAAGCCAAAATTCTTTTTTCCAGATCGGCGCATCAATTTTTAAAGTGTCGATCGCATAACGACAAGCCTCGAACGCTTCCGCGCGATGTGGTGAACCAACGGCAACTAAAACGCTAATTTCCCCAATTTTAAGTTTGCCTAGCCGATGATGAATGACAACTTTAGTAATATCAGGAAATTTTGTATGGCAGCGATCGCTAATATTTTGAAAAACTTGTAAAGACATGGACTCATAGGCTTGATAGTCTAAATAATCAACTGCTCTTCCTCCAGTCTGATTACGTACCATCCCGCTCATCAACACAACTGCCCCATTGCAAGCATTGTCGGCGATCGCATAGACAGCCGACACATCTAAAACATCATGAGTAAGTCGAAAATTGTTAAACATTTGTTATCGACTAGCTAGGTCTCGTATTGCAATGTCTAGATAATTTAATCTTCGTGTTCTTCAAACTGATCAACTAATCCCTTGTTTGGTGGCCCAAAAGACACGTATATCGCATAAGCAGTTAGGCAGATCACACATACGGCGACAGTCACCGCGATCGAAGTTGCATTTTCCATGAATTGAACCAATGATTTGAGTTATTCTTAATTACAATTATACTATTTTGTAACAATCCTTTTAAGAAGACAAATTTATGTCACAACGTACCCGCCTTGGCGATATCCTCAGACCCCTAAATGCAGAATACGGTAAGGTTTCTCGCGGTTGGGGAACTACACCTCTCATGGCTGTATTCATGGGTTTGTTCCTTGTATTTCTGGTAATCATCCTCCAGTTGTACAACTCCTCCTTGATCCTTGATGGTGTCAACCTCAATTGGGGCGGCTAATATTTAGCTGTCCAGATCGGTACATTAAAGGCACGCATAGCGTGCCTTTAATGTATTGCAGCCGAAATTTACATTGCCAAAACCAAGTTTAGGGTTTTCAGACTCTGCGAGTCTGAAAACCCTAAACTTGGTTCCATAAATTAGAATTGTTCGTATCGCCGCAATTCTTGTTATATCAATCCACAAAAGTGTAACGACACTTTTGTGGATTGATAACCAAACCCAGTAAGGGTTTTAAAAGCACAAAATAGCGTAGCCATTTCGTGCTTTGGTATTAGTAGTTTCGTTTTCTACAAAAAGGTCATTCTCAATGAATATTTTTGGTATTGGCTTGCCTGAAATGATTCTGATCATGCTCGTGGCACTCTTGATATTTGGTCCAAAAAAGTTGCCAGAAATCGGTCGCAGTATGGGTAAAGCCATTAAAGGCTTTCAAGATGCTTCCCGTGAATTTGAATCTGAATTTAAGCGCGAAGCCGATCGCCTAGAGCAACCTGCACCCATTGCAGAGAAATCTGTACAACCAATCGCCGAAGTTGCTACTCCAGTAGCTGTATCTTCAGAAGAAACTAAGGAAGTAGTAACTGCCTCGGATGCTTGAGACTCAATCTATTTCTCTAATTGTGGGGCTTGGTAACCCTGGGGCGGAATATGAGCGCACCCGTCACAATATAGGATTTATGGCGGTTGATCGGTTAGCCACATCTTGGAGTATCTCCCTCGGCAAAGAAAAGCGGTTTTATGGCATTTTTGGCGAAGGTAGATTATCGGCTCGATTAGCTAGTAGCGGTAAAATCCGTTTACTCAAGCCCACCACATATATGAATGTCTCAGGTCAGTCTGTGCGAGCCTGTGCCGATTGGTTTAAGGGAAATCCTGAAAATATCTTGGTTATCTATGACGACATGGATTTGCCACTTGGCAAATTACGATTGCGACCCTCAGGCTCGGCAGGTGGACACAATGGCATGAAATCCATAATTTCGCATCTGGGTACACAAAACTTTCCTCGACTACGTCTTGGGATTGGGCGCGGTGGCAAAGATGATGTTGACAGTGCGATCGCATCTAAAGCAAATCAAAATGTTACCAACCACGTTTTGGGAGGTTTTTCGCCTAAGGAAAATAAAATCTTGCCTGAAATTTTTGACCTTGCCGAATCTACAGTCACAAGCATTTTAGCGGATGGTCTAGAAAAAGCGATGAGCTTATATAACAGTCGTAGTATTGATATTTAAATTGCGTTGACTGAGCCTTACAAAGATTCATTTACTCTCATCTCAGCCTAAAGGATTTGCGGGTTTGTCCTTCCTAAACTTTTTAGGACTGCTTACGGGGTATGATAAGACGGATTTTTATGAATCTTAGATATATCTTAAGTAGCTAAATTACTGAGATATGTAAGTACCATTTAATCGTAGTGATGAGGAGAATGTAATTTATGAAAGCCATGATTTTGGCTGCGGGTAAAGGTACTAGAATCCGCCCGATCACGAATATTATGCCCAAGCCCATGATTCCGATCATGCAAAAGCCTGTGATGGAGTTTCTAGTTGAGTTACTCAGACAGCACGGTTTTGATCGGATCATGGTTAACGTTAGCCACTTGTCAGAAGAGATCGAAAACTATTTTCGAGACGGTCAAAAGTTTGGCGTACAGATGGCATATTCCTTTGAAGGAACCATCATTGATGGCAAACTGCAAGGCAGTGCACTTGGGTCGGCTGGCGGGCTCAAAAAAATCCAAGATTTCTCCCCATTTTTTGATGATACCTTTGTTGTCCTTTGCGGTGATGCTTTAATTGATCTTGATCTCACCTATGCGGTGAACTGGCATCGTCAGAAAAAATCTCTAGCTACGATTATTACAAAGACTGTGCCGAGGGATCAGGTATCGAGCTATGGAGTTGTAGTTACGGACTCTGATGGCAGAATTAAGCAGTTTCAGGAAAAGCCAAGTGTTGAAGCTGCTCTTAGCAATACGATTAATACAGGGATTTATATCTTTGAGCCAGAAATCCTCGACTATGTTCCTTCAGGGGTAGAGTTTGATCTTGGTAGTGACTTATTTCCCAAGTTGGTGGCAGATAATTTGCCTTTCCATGCAATCTCTATGGATTTTCAATGGGTTGATATTGGTAAAGTTCCTGACTATTGGCAAGCCATCCAAGATGTACTCTCAGACAAAATTAAAAACGTGAATATTCCTGGGCATGAAATTAAGCCAGGAGTTTATACAGGATTAAATGTCTCCGTGAACTGGGATAAAGTTGATATCCGTGGCCCAGTTTATATTGGGGGAATGACACAAATCGAAGATGGTGCGACCATCATTGGTCCCACGATGATCGGACCTAACTGTCATGTTTGCAGTGGTGCTGTGGTTGAGCGAAGCGTAATTTTTGAGTATTCACGCTTATCAGATGTGCGGTTAGTCGATAAATTGGTGTTTGGTCGTTATTGTGTTGACAAAACAGGTGCAACTATTGACTTGCAAGCTGCCGCTCTAGATTGGTTAATTACCGATGCTAGACACCAGCAGAAATCTCAGTCTCCTTTAGAATTTTCTAAATCTCCATCTTAAAATAAGGGCAGCGCTAATGCGCTGCCCTTATTTTTATCTGCCACGTACTCGCATAAACTGATCAATCCCTCTTGCGATCGCATCTGCCATCCGTTTTTGATAATCTGGACTATTTAAATTTCTAGCTTCTGTTGGATTTGTGACATAGCCAGTTTCAACTAAAATTGCAGGCATGGAAGTTTTGGCAATTACATAAAAACCTGCGCCTCTAACAGAGCGATCGCTTGCACCTGTCCCCGATATAATTTGCGAATGCACGTAGCTGGCTAGCTCTTTTCCCACTGTCGAGTTGCGTGAATGATAGGTCTCTACGCCACTGATGCCACTATTTCCAGGAGCTAAGGCATTGGCGTGGACACTCACAAATACATCGGCATTGATTCTTTCAGCAGCCGCAACACGGGGTTCTAAGTCGATTTCCACATCATTAGTACGAGTGTAATAAACTGTATAGCCCATACTTTGCAGAGCTTGTCCTAGTTTCAGGCTGATTGGTAAAACGACATCTTTTTCTTGGATTCCGTTAGCAACAGCGCCAGGATCTCTGCCACCATGCCCCGCATCAACGAATATTACGCCTCGACGGCGATCGCCTACATTCTGTGGATTGGGGATAGAAGGATTATTATTTGGTAAAGGGTTTTGATTATTGGGAAGTGGCGAATTACTATTTAACGAAACTTGTAATTGGATTTGCTGATTGCTTGGGCGTTGGGTATCGCGTATCAGCCACCCTGAGACGGTTTTAATTCCAATCTCGACAGAGTTGCCAACTTGTGAGAGCCGAATTCTTTCAATTGGGCTATTGGCAGTGAGACTGGGGCGTTGCAGGTTAGATGAAATCTTGGCATTGGCAACAATTATATTAAATATTCCAGAGGTACGATCTAGTCTTGTTTGATAGGTGAATGATTGGTTGGCAAAAATTAGCAATTGTCCAGTACTACTAAAACTCAACCTTTCAATCACAGCTGGGCTTGATATTGGGCTTGGAGGATTGGTTGGCGTGGGTCTAGGACTTGTGGGATTGGACTCAATTGGTATTGCTTGAGCAACTTGATTTTCTGGGCTGAGTAAAAGCGTATTGGTTGCAGCAATGTACTGACTTTTCCATGTAATTTTGCTGTTGGGATCGTTACTATCTAGGTCAAAAACTAATCTAGTGATTTCAGGATTACTTTGAAATTGGGCTACTCTAACCTGCTTGACTCCAAACCGATTAATCGGCACATTAGCTTGATGTAATTCCTTTGCTAAGGAAGTATTTTGCAGATCTAAGATTAGACGGGCAGGGTTATCTTCTCGTTGTATACGGATCTGTGGATTGGCATTCATATTCAACATCAAGCCATTGGTAGCAGGTCGAATATTCTTTAGCTTTATTGCATCAGATTGATTAGCTGTATTTAGCGACTGTGCCTGCAATTGCTCCACTACAGGTATTCCATAGCTGGTAGCTATGGTCATAAAAATTCCGACTGCTAGTTGTCGATATCGCAAAATGTTTCTCCCAATGGTGTAAAGATCCAAAAGATGAGCTAAACGAATTGATTTTTGAAGGATTATTGACTTAGATTAGAGTGATCGTCCCACTATTTATCTTCGATAAGATTTTAAAAATTGATCGACACCCTTGGCGATCGCAACTGCCATCCGCTCTTGATAGGAACTATTGACCAATCTTGCTGCTTCTGATGGATTTGTAATAAATCCAGTTTCCACCAGAATTGCAGGCATCGAAGTTTTGACAATCACATGAAATCTAGCTGACCTCACACCACGGTCAGTTGCTCCCGTACTAGCAATAATTTGCTCATGTACTAATTCTGCAAGATTCTTACCTAGAGACGCACTTGGAGCATGATAAGTTTCAACCCCATTTACCTGAGATGCACTTGCATCTAAAGAATTGACATGAATACTTACAAACGCACTCGCTCTGGCATTCTCCGCCATCTGTACTCTTGGCTCTAGGTCGAGATCAATATCCTCAGTGCGCGTATACATCACAGAATATCCCATCTGTTGCAATATTCTGCCAAGCTGTTTACTCATTGCCAGCACAATATCCTTTTCGTAAATTCCATTTCTGGTAGCTCCCACGTCCGGCCCCCCATGCCCAGGGTCAATCACTACTAACTGACGACCTGTATTATTACTATAATTTGGCTGAATTTGCGATCGGGGATTTTGGGGATTACTTGCTGTGACTTGTCCAATACTTTCTAACTGCAAGGCGATCGCTTGTGGAGTGGTTCTCACTGTTTCGCGAATTTGCCAACCTGCGATCATTTTTACACTTACAACCACCGCATCACCCACCTGATTGAGCCGAATTTGCTCAATCGGACTATTAGATCCTAAAATCGGGCGACGTAACTGTGATGAAATCCGAGTTGAAGGAATTGTGACATTGTAAGTATTACTTGCTAAATCTAGGCTAGTACGATAACTGACCGATCGACTAGCTTGAATTACCAGTTGACCATAACCATTAAATGACAAACCATCAATTGTTGTAGGTAAATTGTTATTAGCTACAGGCAAGCCTGTGACTGGTAAATTGCTGGAATTATTAGATGTTTCTGATAGTCCTATGGGGTGAGGTACCAATGAACCATGAGCTTGATCAAAAGCACTTTGCCAAATGGTAGGGCTATTACTATCCAGATCAAAAACTGACCGAGCGATCACTGGAGACTTTTGAAACTGTGCCACTCTAATTTGTTTGACACCATAGCGATTGACAGCCACTAGAGAGTTGTGTATTGATGGCACAACTTCTTTTGTCTGTAAATCTAAAATAATGCGATCAGAATTATCCACCCGCGATGCATTCATCTTGGGAATACCATTGATCTGTAAAGCTAATCCATCAGTGCTAACTTGAACATTTTGTAGCTGCGGTTGCTGAATCGAAGATGGTAGTTGTGCTTGGAGGCTACTATCTTGCAATGACAAATCAAGCTCAACTTGGGCGTTAACTGCTTGCGCGCTAAGACATACACTAGCAGTCAAGCCCAAAACTAGCGATAGATATAGTTTGTAAAGTTGATTCAAAAGATTACTCCCATCAAATTGACCAGAGCGTCCTAAGCTAAAGCTTTAAGACAGCAATTCTACAGGAGATAGTGAAACTTTTTCCACCGAAGGTAACTTTCCTAACCAGCGGCGAGAAACTTGAGCAAACCGCTCTGGTTCACCGCTCACAAAAAATCTGGTTTGAGCGCGATCGCTACGATTATCTAAACATTTCAAACCCATCAAATCTAATTCCTGCCCTGCCGCCCTTACCACATAAGAAGCAGGATTTACCAGAGCCACATGGGACGGCAAAATTTGACGTAAAACCCCTGACAAGTGGGGGTAATGCGTGCATCCCAAAACCAAAGTATCAATATTTGCTTCGATAAGCGGCTGTAAATATTCCCCTGCTACTTGCATCGTATAGGGATCATGAATGCGATCAGACTCAATCAAAGGTACAAACTCAGGGCAATCTACTTGAAAAACTTGTGCTTGAGGATCGCTCTCACAAATCGCCCTTACATAGGCTTCACTCTTGACAGTCGCGGTTGTGGCAATTACTCCAATCCTTTTTCCTTTGCCCACAGCTGCTCGCGCCCCAGGCAAAATCAAACCCAAAATTGGTAAATCAAAATCTTTTCGTACTATATCTAGTGCCAATGCCGAACTAGTATTACAAGCCATGATTGCCATCTTGACTTGCTTAGACTGCATCCAGTGCAAAATCTCATATACATACTCAATGATTTCTGAAGCCGATCGCTTTCCGTATGGCAATCTTGCTGTATCACCGAAATAAACCACAGACTCATTAGGTAATTGGCGATGAACTTCTTGTAAAACCGTAAGTCCCCCAACCCCGCTATCAAACACACCAATAGGGAACCGAGCTTCTTGCTGCAAAACCATGCACATCCTCACACTTCACATGCATCACAGTAAAGCATACTTTTCTTAACGTGAATATCAGCTTAACTAATTAACCTTAAAGGCAATAAACAAAGAATTTTGAAAAGCGTTGCATTGCAACACTTTTCAAAATTCTTTGTATCACTTTTGTCTCTCACATAAAGCTGTAACCCAGTTATATTCATCCTAAATAGTTTATGAAAGTGTGCCCCATTTGGGGCACACTTTCATAAACTATTTCCTTGTTTTTCGTTGCACAAAGCCGCACATCATAAACAACACCTGATTGTTCGGTTTGATGGGAGGATTGCTATAGAGCTATAGATATGTAGAAAGGAATGCTTACACATACATAAGTGTTGCCATTCCTTTCTAGTTTTTATGTCTTAACGGTACTTGCGATCGCTATACTTTTTCTAGGCAGCCTGCGATCCACCTACGCGATTAGCATCTGTACAGACAACAACAAAATATTCAGATCGAAAACTAAACAAAGGAGTAACTAATGGACTTATCACGCATTCCCCCACAACCAAAAGCAGGCATCCTCAATGTCCTAATCGAAATTCCTGCGGGCAGCAAAAATAAATATGAATTTGACAAAGACCTCAACGCCTTTGCTCTTGATCGCGTCCTTTACTCTTCAGTCCAATATCCCTATGACTATGGTTTTGTACCCAACACCCTTGCCGACGATGGTGACCCTCTTGATGGCATGGTGATCATGGATCAACCCACATTCCCTGGATGTGTCATCCCTGCCCGCCCTATTGGGATGCTAATCATGATCGATGGTGGCGATCGCGACGAAAAAATCCTTTGTGTGCCTGACAAAGATCCCCGCTATGCAAATGTCAAAACTCTTGCCGATATTCATCCCCACCGACTCGAAGAAATTGCCGAATTCTTCCGTTCTTACAAAAATCTTGAGAAAAAAGTAACCGAAATCAGAGGCTGGGAAGGCGTAGAGGCTGTACAAGCCCTCGTAACCAAGTCAATCGAAGCGGCGTTGCCTAAATCCTAAAACTTTTTTAGAGTCTGCAATCCTTCTATCGTAAGGAATAGACGAGCTAAGTTAAATCTATCCAAAAACTCCCTTTAAAAAACGCTTGACAAACCTTTATAAGCTTGCTACCTTAGTAAAGCGCTGAAGGGAGCGACGAGCGAAAGCGAAGCGAGCCCGACCTGAAAGGGAG